>JBBQNW010000001.1:0-109422 GCA_038330335.1 Burkholderiales bacterium
CCACAAGCTGGCAAAAAATGTTTTGCAGCAAGATTACATCCGTCATGGGCAAGGCCGATTGTCACAAACTGAACGCTGCGCGCGATAAACCCCAATGGCTATTGGCAATTTCTACCCGGTCACCGAGCACGGCGGTGGCCATGGCAAAGTTAATGGCAGGGACGCTGCGTATCGTTGCGTCACGTTGCGTCACGTTGCGTCACGGTGCGTCACGGTGCGTCACCGCCCGCAATGACTTTCGTTGTTTATCTGGCAGGACGTACAATACGGGACGCTGCATTTGGTGCGCGATCAGGTAGGTACTCGCTATGACCAGCAGAGCAGGGCTATGGCCGGCGCTGATCCGCGCAGGGTGGCTGAACACGAACGACTTCGCGATTTTACTGAAAAAATACAGGAAAACATGCTTCCTTTTGATAGTCCCAGGCTCCTTGCTGATATTGGCGGTAGTTACGCCCGCTTTGCGCTGGAAACGGGCAAAGGCGAATTTCAACATCTGGCCTGTTTTCCTTGTGCCGACTATCCGGATTTTCTCTCCACGGTCAGCGCTTACCTGCAAAGCGTAGCCCCTGCGCAGGTCGAACATGCGGCAGTGGCCAGTGCGAACCCGGTGGACGGCGATCAGGTCAGTATGACTAACGATCACTGGCAATTTTCTATCGAACAGAGGCGCGTGCAACTCGGGTTTGTCACCCTGCTTATCGTCAATGATTTTACCGCTCTGGCGATGGCCGTGCCAAGGCTGGGCGCGCGTGATATGCGCCAGATTGGTGGTGGCGATGCCAGTAAACAAAGTCTCATCGGGCTGCTGGGGTCAGGTAGTGGCTTAGGTGTATCCGGCCTGATACCCTACGGTGAAGGCTGGGTGTCGCTCGGCTCCGAAGGCGGGCACGCCAGTTTTTCTCCGCGTAACGAGCAAGAAATTGCGGTGCTGCGGTTGGTCTGGAAAAGCGTTGATCATGTCTCGTTTGAGCGCCTGTTGTCCGGCTCCGGTCTGGAATTAATGTACCGCGCGCTGGCCGATTACGCCGGTGCTGTCAGTGAAAATTTAAGTGCCCCCGAGATCACCCGGCGCGCGCTAGACCGTAGTGACCCGGTGTGTGTCAATACTCTGGATGTGTTTTGTAGTTTGCTGGGGACAGCGGCGGCAAATCTGGCGGTGACTTTGGGCGCACTGGACGGTATTTATATTGGCGGGGGCATTGTGCCGCGTTTGGGCCGCTATTTTGACGAGTCGCCGCGCCGCGCCCGGTGTCAGTCTGGCCTGGCCGCTGGCGCGCCTGACTTCACATAGCCGTTAGGTCTGTCAATGGAAGTGGAAAATCATCGTGATATGAAAAGTGACAATGCATGCCAGACTATGAGTGATTACGCTCAGTTAGCGCAAGACATCAAACAATGGGGCAGGGAAGCGGGCTTTGCTGATCTGCGCATTACCGATGTCGATTTGCGCCACCTGGAACCTGGCTTTCAGGCCTGGCTGGCGGCCGGCTATCATGGCGAGATGGCGTATATGGCCGCGCATGGTAGCAAACGTTCGCGGCCAGACGAACTGGTGCCCGGCACCCTGCGCGTTATTTCTGCCCGCATGGATTATTTGCCCGCCTCCAGTGGCGCCGACTGGCGTCAGCAGGAACAACATCGTACCGCCGACAGCGCCGTGATTTCTGTGTATGCCAGAGGGCGTGACTATCACAAAGTCTTACGCACCCGCCTGCAGCAACTGGCCGAACGTATTGCGCTGGCGATCGGCGCATTTGGCTTTCGGGTATTCACTGATTCCGCCCCTGTCATGGAAGTGGCGCTGGCTGAAAAAGCCGGTTTGGGCTGGCGCGGCAAGCACACCTTATTACTCAATCGTGATGCCGGTTCTATGTTTTTTTTAGGCGAAATTCTGGTCGATATTCCGTTGCCGCTGGATCTGCCTGTGACTAACCACTGTGGACAATGCAGCCGGTGTATCGAGGTCTGTCCGACGCAGGCGATCATTGCCCCTTACCAGGTCGATGCGCGCCGCTGCATCTCGTACCTGACGATAGAATTGCACGGCAGTATTCCGCTGGAATTGCGACCACTGATTGGTAACCGTGTGTATGGGTGCGATGACTGCCAGTTGTTTTGCCCCTGGAATAAGTTTGCCCAGCCAGCCAGTGTGAATGACTTTGAGGTGCGTAACGGCCTCGATCATGCCAGCATGATCAGCCTGTTTGCCTGGAGCGAAACCGAATTTTTACGCAATCTGGAAGGCAGCCCGATACGCCGTATCGGCCACGAACGCTGGTTACGTAATCTGGCGGTCGGGCTGGGTAACGCAGCGCTCAGCATGGCGGGGGATGCCGCTGTCGTGGCGGCGCTTCAGACTCGCCTGACACATCCGTCCGAGCTGGTGCGCGAGCATGTGCAATGGGCGTTGGCGCAGCATATCACTTAGCCAAGTTTAAGGAAAATTCGGCCAAATTACGCCAAACTGTTCAGCAGCGTGATAGCTCTACAGCGTGAAGGACAGCCAAAATGGCAAGGTCAGCGCGGACAGCAGTGTGCTGGCAGAAATCAAAAACGCCACCAGGGCGCTGTTGCCACCCATGCGTGCCGCCAGCACGTAGGCGCTGGACGCGGTAGGCAGGGCGCAAAAAATCACTACGATCTGTAGTTGCAAGGCAGGGAGTTGAAAGTAACGCCCTAGCGTCAGGGCTATCAAAGGCAGCAGCATGAGTTTGATGGTGAGAAAGTAGCTGGCGATGGCTTTGGCTTCGTGCAATGCTGATAAGCGGATTCCCGCACCCACCGCCAGCAAGCCCAAAGCAATCGAGGCGTTGCCAAGGCGCGCCAGGGTAGCGCTGATGGCGTCATGCAAAGGGATCTGCAGCAGGCTGAAGATGACGCCCGATGCGGTTCCTAACACCAAAGGATTACTGGCGATTTCCTTGAGTAGTTTTCCGTTGCGGTGTGCCAGAGCATAGATCGCCGCCATATTGCACAGCGGCACCAGAAAACCGATCAATAATGCCATTAAGGCGGTACCTTGTTCGCCTGCCAGACGCGATGCCAATGCCAGCGCGATATAGGAATTAAAGCGAAATGCGGTTTGTACCCCGGACTCAAAAATTCTTGGCCCTACGGTAAACAACGGTTTGGCCAGCCAGCCCAGCAGCATGCCGCTGATCGTGGCGATGAGGGCAACCTGAAGAAAGCGTCCGGTCGTTTCAAAATGAAAAGTGGTACGCGATGTGGTGTAAAAAAGTAAGGCGGGAAACATCACGTAGTACACCATTTTTTCCACGCCAGCCCAAAAATGCCCACCCCAATTGGTTTTTCTGGCTAATAGAAAACCGAGCAAAATCAGTGTGAAATCGGGAATAAGGAGTGTGATGATGGACATGGATAGAGAGGAGAGAATGGAAACCTGCACCCCGTTGATGAAAGCACATTTACTGATATGGGTGGAGTGAAAACGCCAGCGAAACCGCCAGCGGAAATATAATTATTATTTCAATAAATTATTTCAATAAGTTACTTCAATAAGTTACTTCAATAAGTTATTTCAATAAGTTATTTCAATAAATTACTTCAATAAATTACTTCAATAAGCCAGCCAGTTCGACGGCAGTTTTTACTTTCATCTTGTCGAAGATGTGCGCGCGGTGTACCTCTACCGTGCGCATGCTAATGCCTAGCTGGTCAGCGATGACCTTATTCATTTTCCCCAATAAAATCAACTCCAGCACTTCTTTTTCCCTTGCCGACAGCGTCGCCAGTCTTTCATGAATCGCTGCCAGGGCACCGGCCTGGCGTGATTGCGCCAGCGCTTCCTGCACGCGATCCATTAGTTTATTGTCGTTAAAGGGCTTTTCAAAAAAATCAAAAGCACCGCGTTTTAGGGTGTCTACCGCCATCGGTACATCACCATGGCCAGTTAAAAAAATCACCGGCAGGCGGCGCGTTAATTGTCTTGCCGTCAGCGTGTCAAACAAGATCGCGCCACTTAAACCAGGCATACGCACATCGAGCAACAGGCAATCGCCATCGGGGTCGTATTTAATCGTGCGTTCCAGGCTGGCGAGAAACTTTTCGCCGCTGTCGTAACAAGTGGTGGGAATATTGCGCGAGCGTGCCAGCCAGGACAAAGCGTCCCTGATGGCGTCTTCATCATCAACTATGTGTAGCATGCGTGTCTCCTGATTGGCTGCTCGCAAAGCGCGCCAATATTATTATCTCAATACAAGTAATTGCTATCGCGTGATTGAACAAGGCAATCGCCTTATTCTGCTGTCCGACTGCGTCCTTCCCCTGCGCACGTTACTCATTTTGCCGCGTTCAAGACGCCGGCTTTATGTCGACATGCTGGTGATTGTAGTCGGACTAATGACCGGTAAAGAAAACTTAAATATCGTGCCACCGGTAGGATTGTTTTGATGATCCAGGGTGCCGCCGTGAAACTCTATCGCCGTGCGACAAATATTTAAGCCCATACCCATACCGCTCGATTTGGTAGAAAAGAAGGGTGAGAACAATTGTTTTGCAATGTCTTCGGTAATGCCGTGCCCGGTATCGATCACCTGCACTAATACGCAAGCCGCGGTCCCCGGCTGTTGCCGATGGCTGGCCACCAGCCGCAGTATGCGACGCTCCGGTGCCGACGACAGCATGGCTTCAATTGCATTACGGGTCAGGTTCAGTATCACTTGCTCTAGCAAGACTCGGTCGGCCAAGACGTCGGGCAGCCCTTCGGCGATCTGACATTGCACACTGACATGTGAACCTTGCGCCTGCAGTTCTACCAGCGGCAGGGCGCTGTGAATCAGGCTGGCGATACTCACCGCTTCTCTGGTCGTTGCGGTTTTTTTGACGAAATCATGCACGCTACGGATGATGTGGCCGGCTCTTTGTGCCTGAGCATTGGCTTTTTCCAATGCGCTTTGCAATAGTTCACGGTCCACATTACCGGCCTGAATCAGGTTGATCGCGCCGGTGGTGTAACTAGAGATCGCCGCCAGCGGCTGATTTAACTCATGTGCCAGCATCGAGGCAATTTCGCCCATTGTGGCCAGGCGTGCGCTCAGGTGCAGTTTTTCCTGTTGCTGACGGGTCAGGTCTTGCGCATTTTTCAGCTCAGAGATATCGAGGATAGAACTCATCCAGCCAGTCTGTTTACCATATTCATTGACCAGCGGCGACTCATAAATAAGCACAGGAAAGCGCTCGCCGTTGGCACGTTGATAGATGGTTTCAAAGCCTTTCGATGGCACCGAACCCGACAGCATTTGGGTGAAACGTTCCTGGTATTCTTCAAAGGCTTCCGGTGCCCAGTAAGGCATGGGCGGTATGCGCCCGATCACTTGCTCGGCAGGATGGCCTATCATTTTACAAAACGCCGGGTTGACGTAGGTCAGGCGACCTTCCATGTCGCGCGCGCGCAGCCCGGTAATCAGCGAATTTTCCATGGCGGTACGAAACGCTACCTGCTGGCGTAACGCCCCTTCTGCTGCCAGCCGGCGATTAATGTCGCGCCATAAGGCCAGCAGGCTCCAGATCAGTCCGAGCGACAATAACACCACGGACAACACCAGCAAGTTGGCCAGTAATTTTGGCTCGCTCTTGTTGCTATTGGTACGCAAGATCAGCGCGATATCGTCAAACTCCAGGCTGCGGTTGTGGGTGTAAATGTTTTTTCCGGGGCCGGCCGCAGCCCGGTCTGCCAGTATTTTTTCATCCTGATCGAGAATCGAAATCTGATTGTCCTGGGCGAACCACCAGGGCGCCATTTCTTCTAAAATCCCCTGCAGCCGGTAGCTGACGACGATGCTGCCATAGCGCTGATTTTCTTTAATCAGGGGTATCTGGCAGCTCAGCAGGTAAGTATTTTTGGTTCTCGGCTCTAAGGACGGCGGCAGGCAATGGGTCTTGTTATCGGCCTCAAAATTTCCTGATTCAATCCGGTTCGATTCGGTATGGGATGGCACGACGCTGTCTCTGGCGGACAGCGCCGATTCGGCGGTCGAGCTGATGACAAAATCGTGAGCGTCAAACCAGACGATGCGCTGGATCTCATGATTACTTTTTAATAGCTGACGAAAACGCTCTCTGGCCAGCGTGGGCGACAAACGCGCATGCATGATGTCGTTGCCGATCTGTTTAATGATTTCTTCATTGCGGTCAAGCTGAAACTGTATCGCCTGCTCTACCCATAGCGTGTCGGCGATGAGTTGTTCCTGACGCTCGTTGGCTTCCATGCGTTGTGCCTGCCACGGCAGCCAGATCAACGTCGCCAAAAACATCAGTAATAGCAGGATGGGAATTAGCCAGCGCCATTTTTGACTCACCCATCGTTGGGATTTGGGGGAAATAGGGATCATCGTCGTAGTTTACTGTAGCCCCCGTTAACGTGCAGATTTATTGCTAATTGTGGATTTCCACAGTTGCCAAATTTAAGTTTGTTCAGAATACTCTGGCTACATTCTTATAAATTGGAGACAAGCATGAAACTCACATCCTTAGTATTCTCCCTGCTGGCGGCGTCTGTCGTCAGCGGCGCGGCATTCGCCCAGGCACCGATTGTGATTAAATTTAGCCATGTCGTGTCGACTGATACCCCAAAAGGCAAGGCTGCCGAACGCTTTAAAGAGCTGGCAGAAAAAGCCACCAAAGGCCGCGTCAAGGTGGAGTTGTATCCCAACAGCACGTTGTACAAAGATAAAGAAGAACTCGAAGCCTTGCAATTAGGAGCGGTGCAGATGCTGGCACCATCGCTGGCCAAATTTGGTCCTTTAGGCGTCAAAGAATTTGAAGTCTTCGATTTACCTTATATTTTCCCATCAAAGGATGTGTTGTATCGCGTGACGGAAGGCCCGATCGGTAAAAATCTGATGAAAAAACTCGAGTCCAAGGGCATCATCGGTATGGGTTTTTGGGATAACGGCTTTAAAGTCATGTCGGCCAACAAACCGATTCACCTGCCGGCAGATTTGAAGGGGATGAAGCTGCGTATCCAATCATCAAAAGTGCTGGACGCACAGATGCGCGCTTTGGGTGCCAACCCCCAGGTCTTGGCATTTTCAGAGGTTTATCAAGCCTTACAGACCGGTGTCGTCGATGGTACTGAGAATCCGCCATCGAATCTGTACACGCAAAAAATGCATGAAGTGCAAAAACATGTGACCGTCACTAACCATGGTTACCTGGGATACGCGGTGATTGTGAATAAAAAATTCTGGGATGGCTTACCGGCCGATATCCGTAATGAATTGGATGGCGCCATGAAGGCGGCAACAAAGTATGCCAATGCGATTGCCCAGCAAGAGAACGACAATGCCTTGGAAGCCGTCAAAAAATCCGGTAAAACCACGGTGTATGTACTGAACGATAAAGAGCGCGCCGAGTGGCGCAAAGCCTTATTGCCAGTTCAGAAAGACATGGAAGGACGGATCGGCAAAGAGTTGATTTCTAACGTCAATAAAGAAGCGGCTGCACTCGGCTTTAAATAATAATATTCGCCGTTATGCTTGTGATGGGCGCTACGATAGCGCCCTTTTTCTTCCGCAGAAAACACGCGCTCTTTGGAGTCGCCAGCGAGAGCCATAGCCATAACAATAGCCATAACAAAGAGCTATAACAATAGCCATAACAAAGAGCCATAGCCTCAGGGGGACATATGAAATTTCTGGATCATTTAGAAGAGTGGCTGATCGCCAGTTTGATGGGAGCGGCCACCATTGTCATTTTTATTGCAGTATTGCACCGTTACCTGTCTGGACTTCCGATTCCGGGAGTACAAGACGCATTGATTCGCCTTAATACCAGCTGGGCGCAAGAATTGACCATCTATATGTTTGTCTGGATGGCGAAATTTGGTGCCGCTTATGGGGTGCGTACCGGTATTCACGTCGGCGTTGATGTCTTGATCAACAAAATGAAACCATCACGGCGCAGTCAGTTTGTGATTTTTGGTTTGCTGGCCGGCGCCTTGTTCACGGGTATCGTCGGTACGCTGGGGGCGAGTTTTGTGTGGGATATTGCACACACTGACCAAACCTCGGCCGATCTGGAAATCCCGATGTGGTGGGTCTATATGGCTATCCCGCTAGGCTCGTATTTAATGTGTTTCCGCTTCTTACAGGTCACTTGGGCCTTTATTCAAACCGGTGAATTGCCTAAACACGATCATTCGCATGTCGAAGGTTTGGAAGATCAGGTGAAAGCATGAACGCCACCATTATTTTTGTCTTGTTGCTGGCGCTAATGCTCACCGGCATGCCGATTTCCATTTCCCTCGGGCTTACGGTACTGGGGTTTCTATTCACCATGACCACGGTGCCGATCGAATCGGTGGCCTTGAAGTTGTTTACCGGGATCGAAAAGTTCGAGATCATGGCGATTCCGTTCTTTATTCTGGCGGGTAATTTCCTCACGCATGGCGGCGTGGCCAGACGCATGATTAATTTTGCCGCTTCCATGGTCGGCCACTGGCATGGCGGTCTGGCATTGGCAGGAGTGATGGCGTGTGCCTTGTTTGCCGCGGTATCGGGTTCGTCACCGGCGACGGTCGTGGCGATCGGGTCCATCATTATGCCAGCCATGGTCAAACAAGGTTATCCCAAAGGCTTTGGGGCCGGCGTTGTCACCACGTCGGGCGCGTTGGGGATTCTGATCCCACCCTCAATCGTGATGGTGATGTACTCGGTTTCGACCAATACCTCGGTCGGTCAGTTGTTCATGGCCGGGGTGATTCCTGGTTTATTGTTAGCATTTTTATTGGGTTTGACAACCTGGTTTCTGGCCCGCAAACATAACTATCCACGCTTGCCTAAGGCTAGCTGGGCCGAGCGCTGGGTGGCTTTTCGGAAAAGCGCCTGGGGCTTGTTGTTGATCGTCATTGTGATGGGCGGGATTTATTCCGGAATGTTTACCCCAACCGAAGCCGCTGCAGTGGCTGCTGTGTATGCCTTTGTGGTGGCCGTCTTTGTGTATAAGGACATGACGCTGAAAAAGGTGCCCAAAGTGCTGCTCGATTCAGCCGCCATGTCTGCCATGCTGCTTTACATTATTACCAATGCGATGCTGTTTTCCTTCCTGATGACCAGCGAAAATATTCCGCAGGCGATGGCAGGCTGGATCCTGGGTAAAGGCTTTGGTGTGATCAGTTTCCTTTTAGTAGTGAATGTCTTGCTGTTGCTAGCCGGTAACGTCATGGAACCATCTTCTATTGTCCTCATCATGGCGCCTATCTTATTTCCGGTGGCGATGAAGCTAGGCATTGATCCGGTTCATTTCGGCATCATCATGGTGGTTAATATGGAAGTCGGCATGTGTCACCCTCCGGTCGGGCTGAATTTATATGTGGCTTCCGGAATAACCAAAATGGGCATTTCCGAGTTGACGATTGCGGTCATGCCGTGGTTGCTCACTATGCTGGGTTTCCTGATGCTGATCACTTATATACCTTTGATCTCAACATGGCTGCCACAACTCATCTATAAGTAAGTAAGCAACAAATAAGCAACAAATAAGCAACAAACAAGCAACAAATAAGCAACAAACAAGCGGCGAATAATCTACTGAGGTTTCCCTGTTTGCAGTCTGAGGGCGAGGAAATTTTGGTTTTTACGATAGATAAGTTGGACTTTAAAATAGATTGTCCAGCATAATTTATCAGCGGATAAAAATTTTTACATATTTGCAACATTTAAAATTTTTCTCGCATGTTGGCTTTGAATCTGCGTAATTAGCATGCTATATTCTTGCCAGATCGAAATTTGCAGGGCAGCATCAAGTAATCAGTCGTGCAGTATATTTTTAAGGCGGTAGTGCAATAATAAACGGTACGAATACCGAACACACTGAGGAGACACGCGTTTTATTACAAGCTGAGACTTAGGTCAACTAGGTCTAAACGGCCAGAAACGCGAAAGATGTTTTGAGGGCGCATCCGAGGATGCGCCTTTTTTCTTTTGCGCGCACAATAGCGCACTATCAGTAGCTGGAGTCGCTATGTTGCCTCAAGAAAGCGAGTTGTTTTCTGTCATTGTCAGCGCGCCATTTGGTTTTGTCGGTGTACGAACTGAACATGATTTCATTAGTGAACTGGTTTATCTTCCTGAGCGCTTTTCTGAGAAAGCCCCGCTCAATCGCGCTGCGGAAATAGCAGCGATGCAAATCGAACAATATTTCGCCCAGCCAGATTTCTGTTTTGACTTGCCCATGAAAAAAGTCGGCAGTGTTTTTCAGCAAAAAGTATGGAGCGCGATTTCTTTGATTCCACGCGGCGAAGTGCGTACTTACGGACAGATTGCCAAATATATCCAGTCGGCGCCAAGAGCGGTCGGGCAGGCATGCGGTGCTAACTGGTATCCCTTAGTCATCCCATGTCACCGGGTGACCGCTGCCGGCGGTCTGGGTGGCTTTGCCCATCATGATGATGAAACCGGTTTTCATGTCGGCATTAAACGCTGGCTACTGACACATGAAAACGTTGCCGGTTACACGCAAGAGTCTTTGTGGAATCCCAAGTGATAGTCAAAACGATACCCAAAGTGACACCCAAAGCGACATTGAGCAAGGGCCCAGCGCCGCTTCCGGAAAAATTACAAACGCAAATCGATCAATTTTGCGATACTTTGTGGCTGGAAGACGGTCTGGCAAAAAATTCACTGGAAGCCTACCGACGTGATATGCGTTTATTCGCTGAATGGTTATATGCGGAAAGCCAAAAAGACTTGTTACAAGTGACTGAAGCCGATATTTTTTTATACGTGGAACAGAAGCAGGGTGAATCAAAGGCGACCTCAGCAAACCGTCGTATGACGGTGTTGAAACGTTTTTACCAAATGGCTTTCCGGCAAAATCAGATCAGTAGCAATCCGTGTACCAAATTGAAATCAGCCAGGCAGGCCAGTCGTTTACCAAAAACACTTAGCGAAAAACAGGTAGAGACATTGTTGGCGGCACCCGATGACAGCACCCCACTGGGTTTGCGTGACCGTACTATGCTGGAATTGCTGTATGCCTGTGGTTTGCGTGTGACAGAGCTGGTGTCATTGCGCTCACTGGAAATGAGTCTGAATGATGGGGTGTTACGGATTACCGGAAAAGGCAATAAAACCCGTCTGGTGCCTTTCGGGGAAATCGCCAGAAGCTGGCTGGAGCGCTACCTGCGGGAAGCCAGGCCGCTCATCTTGGCCGGGCAGATTGATGACGCCTTGTTTGTTACCGGCAGAGGTGGTGCTATGACCAGGCAGATGTTCTGGATTATCATCAAAAAATACGCCAGCCAGGCCAATATCCTCGCGCCCTTATCGCCGCATACCTTACGTCACGCATTTGCTACACATTTGCTCAATCATGGCGCTGACCTCAGAGTGGTGCAGCTACTGTTAGGGCATGCAGATATTTCCACCACGCAAATTTATACGCATGTCGCACGTGAGCGCTTAAAACAATTACACGCCCAACACCATCCTCGCGGTTAAGCCGGAGCATGTGTTCAGACGTTTTCTGAGTGACTGATAACTACTGGCTGCTGTCGGCGCTGGCATTGTCCATGCGGCATTTTTTCTGATGGGCCAACAATTTTTGATTTTCAATGATTTTCAGTGACTTTCAGGGATTTTCTGTTTGGCCAGGTACCCATTCGTCGGCCAGATTTTTTGCTTCGGTGATCTGATCCTGGCTCATCTTCGGTTCAGCATAACGTCGATACGATACGGCCTCATCGTAGTCGCCAGCGAGAATAATCCATTTCATGGCTTCTACCATATTGACGGTAACCCCTTTGCCTTTGAAATAAATCAAGCCGAGTTGATATTGGGCGCTGGCATTGTTTTGGTCCGCCGCTTTTTGCAGCAGTTCTCGTGCCAGTCGATAATCACGTGGGGTGCCGGTGCCAGAAACATATAAGACACCCAGGCTATACTGGGCATCGGCATAGCCTTGGTCGGCCGCTTTCGTAAACCATGGGATGGCTTTGCCGTAATTGGCCACCACTCCCTTGCCTTTGGCATACATTCTGGCCAGATTGACTTGGGCACGTGCATTGCCTTGTTCCGCCGACTTGGTAAATAAGGAGAACGCCTGTCGGTAGTCTTGCGCTACCCCTTGCCCGTTCAGATACATCAGGCCCAGATTAAATTGCGCCTCAGAGTTACCTGTATCTGCCGATGTCTGAAACGCTTCGGCCGCAGCAGAATAATGATCTTCGCTGTACAACTCGACACCGTTAGTAAAATTGTCATCCCGGGCCTTTGTGGCAGCGAGTGTAGCTAATGAGGCGACCGCTAGGAATAGCGACAGACACAAACGTTTCATGGTGCAGTTCTCAGGTTGGGATTGACGTAGGCCGAAGACAAAACCTTATTGGCACCGGTGAGCGCTATTTTAATCTCGTTTGCAGAGACATCAATGTGCAAATTCGTCGATGCAAGCATTGTGTAAAGCCTGCTAAGACCGGCGAAAAAGCTATAATGCGCGTCTAAAGAAAAGGATTTATCATGAAAATGCGAACCAAAAGACGTCATCTGAACTACCGTTCCACCTACAACTATCAGTTGAGTCTGGTGTTGGAAGCGGCATTTGCCGAATTTAAAGAAAATTTTGCGGAACAGGGAAGCTCGTTAAACAGCTCGTTTGACTCTGTGATGCAACTTAGCGAGAGCTATCGTCACTTTAAGAAATTTGCGATGCGTTTTGTTATCGCTCGTTAATTTACCAAGATCATTATTCTGGTAATGACTGGATAAAGACGGCAACTCTGGCATAAAGCATCATGGCAGATGGCCGGCTGATTTTCCTTGCATTAATGTGGCTCTGGTTCTGCTGGTGTTTTGCTTTTTATTAAAGCAATTTTCCAGTAAAGCCAGAGCCATTTTATTAATTGATTAATTGATTAATTAATAAATTAATATCCGGCGTCTTTGAGAAACTCGCCACGCGCAGCCAGCGCCGTGTCAGTAAAATCAGAAAACAGACCATCGACACCGAGTCTGAAGAATTGTTTGTATTCTTCTTTCGGATCGCCTTTGTAATTGCTGGCAAGGCGACGTTTTTCGTTGCGGAAAGTATAGGGATGCAGCATCAGGCGGGCTTTATGGGCATCGGCGATCAGTGTGCCTGGTTCCATCGTCGTGGTGTCGGCGTCGTTAATTTTTCCGTCACCGTTAATATCAACGATTTTTCCATCAGTACCAACGGTGCCTTTGACGCTGACGATATAGCGTTTCCAGGGGCCGATTCCATCGGCATACGTTTTGATTTCCGCCAGGCCTGCAGGCGTCACCATGTCGGAAAACAGGCGCTTGTCACCCGCCAATGCCCAGTCGGCCGGGCGATCGTAAGGGGCTGCGTAAGTGAGTTTCCCTGTTTTAAGATCGACGTCATCGGCATCAATGAGTTGAATGAGTTTGGTATTGAGGCCTTTACTGCGCATTTCTTTCAGGCTGCCGGGTTCAAAAGATTGTACGTAGATCGGTGCCGATTTGTCGTTCCAGCCCGCTTGTTTAATCAAGGCAATCAGCTTGTCTTCGAGTGGCAAGCCAAGTGCCCGATGGTAGCTGGGGTTTTTGGTTTCCGGATAGACCGCAATGACGCGGCCGGTCTCTTTGGATTTGGCTTTGACCAGATCAATGATCTCTTGAAAACTGACTAATTTATAGAGGCCGTTGTATTGTTGCGGACGTTCGGCATCGGTAGAAATGCCGCCCAGTGTCTTTATCTCCGCAAAAGTAAAATCGCTGGCAAACCAACCGGTCTGCGTTTCACCGTCAACACTCACGGTTTTTTTGCGCGCCGCGAATTCGGGATGTTTGGAAACATCGGTACTGTAATCGAGATTGGGATCATGTCTGGCGATCAGGATGCCGTCTTTTGTCGATACCAGATCGGGTTCAATCGCATCAGCGCCGAGTTCTATCGCTTTGACATAGGCTTCATAGGTTTCTTCAGGAAGATAGCCAGAGGCGCCACGATGCGCCACGACGATGGGCTTTGCACCGTTGAGTGTCAGTAGTGGCAAGGGAGATGATCCGCCGCAAGCACTAAGCAGTGCCGCGACAGCGGAAGAGATGAAAAGGGTGGTCCGACGGGGTAGATACATGAATATTCTCGTAGTTGGGTAAAAACACAACGTTATAATTCAACTATGACCTTGTTATGACATGAAGGAAAAAATCTTGGCAAAAAAAGAACATATATCAGAGACCCCCGCGACACATTTTTTACGTAAGCAGGGCGTACTATTTAGCGAGCATCCGTATACCTATGAAGAGCACGGGGGCACCGCGGTGTCGGCCCGTGAGCTCGGTGTAGACGAGCACGCTGTGGTGAAAACATTGGTCATGCAGGATGACCAGGCGAAACCCTTAATTGTGTTGATGCACGGCGACTGTAAAGTATCCACGAAGAATCTGGCACGTCAGATCGGCTGTAAATCGGTAGAGCCGTGCAAGCCTGAGGTGGCACAAAGGCATTCCGGTTACATGGTCGGGGGCACCTCGCCATTTGGCACAAAAAAAGCCATGCCAGTGTATGTCGAACAGGGTATTCTTCGGCTGGATAAAATTTATATCAACGGCGGCAAACGGGGTTATCTGATCGGGATTCATCCGGGCATATTAGAAGCCTTGCTAGCAGCATGTGCCGTAACGTGTGCTCTGGAAGATTGATCGTGGCTGCTAGCCCTGACGGCGTTACATCATGCTTAAATATTGAATAACTAGAAAAAGGAAGTCGTGGAATGAATACTTTACTGGCAGTGCTTGCTGCTTATTTATTGGGGTCTGTTTCGTTTGCGGTAGTCGTTAGTTATTTTTTCGGATTGTCCGATCCACGGACGTATGGCTCTAAAAATCCCGGTGCAACGAATGTGTTGCGTAGTGGAAATAAAACGGCAGCTGTCCTGACTTTGCTGGGCGATGGATTCAAAGGGTGGTTAGCGGTATGGCGGGCTATTCACTACGGCGATGCTTTTGGACTAGGAGACAATACCGTTGCGTTAGTGGCGGTGGCTGTTTTTCTGGGGCATTTGTGGCCAGTGTTTTTTAAATTCGTCGGTGGTAAAGGTGTTGCCACTGCCTTGGGCGTATTGCTCGGCTTGAACCTGTGGCTGGGTGTGGCGACGCTCGCGACTTGGCTGATCGTTGTTTATGCTTTTCGCTATTCTTCTCTGGGGGCATTAGTTGCTGCAATATTTGCGCCTTTTTATTATGGATTATTATTCGGTCCTGACCTGAAGTTGCTGGCGATATTCGTCATGTGCGGCTTATTGATGTACCGTCATGGTAAAAACATCACCAATCTGATGACGGGCAAGGAAAGTCGGCTCGGTGGCAAGAAAAAAAAATCTGACTGAGGATGCTGTGATTGAAGTGAACCTCAAAAGCCGGGGTATTTTTAACCTCATCAGAGATGCTGCTGTTGCTATCCGTACATGATGCAAGTTAATATTTGCCCGTTTCGCCGCTAGCATCTACAATTCCGTCCTGTTGAGGAAATGCGCGATATCCGAGCGCTCTCAGCCAGTTAATCGAAATAGTGAGTATAAAACCCTTAACGCAGTAGTCATGCGGGTTGCACGGGCTTTTGCGCCTGCAAGCCGCATCCCTACTGCGTTAATACCTGGAGTTACCATGGCATTTCTGCAAGGCAAAAAAATTCTGATCACCGGTTTGTTGTCTAACCGTTCTATCGCTTACGGCATTGCTAAGGCATGTAAGCGTGAAGGCGCCGAACTGGCGTTTACCTATGTCGGTGAACGTTTTAAAGACAGAATTACCGATTTCGCCAAGGAATTTGATAGCGAATTAATATTTGATTGCGACGTCAGCAGCGACGAACAGATTGATGCTGTCTTCGTGGATCTGGCGAAGTCTTGGGATCGCCTGGATGGTTTGGTGCATGCCATCGGTTTTGCTCCCCGTGAAGCCATTGCCGGGGATTTTCTGGACGGGTTTTCACGCGAAGCGTTTAAGATCGCGCATG
Source organism: Burkholderiales bacterium (assembly GCA_038330335.1). GTDB lineage: Bacteria > Pseudomonadota > Gammaproteobacteria > Burkholderiales > Burkholderiaceae_D > Undibacterium. The sequence continues at coordinate 15,964 of JBBQNW010000001.1, forward strand.
ATATTTCAGCCTATAGTTTCCCCGCGTTGGCTAAAGCCGCTTTGCCGATGATGCACCAGGATTCGGCTTTGCTGACCTTGTCCTATTTGGGCGCGATTCGCGCAATACCGTATTACAACACCATGGGTCTGGCGAAGGCTTCGCTGGAAGCGAGTGTGCGTTACCTGGCGGAAAACCTTGGTAAGCGTGGTATTCGCGTCAATGGAATTTCAGCCGGGCCTATCAAGACGCTCGCTGCTAGTGGCATTAAAGACTTCAGTAAATTGCTGGGTTTTGTGGCGGAACATGCACCTTTACGCCGCAATGTCACGATAGAAGAAGTGGGGAATACCGCTGCCTTCTTATTGTCGTCTTTGGCAAGCGGGATCACCGGTGAAATTACCTATGTTGATGGTGGCTTCTCTCATGTCATGGGCCTGACACCGGAATAGATCGGTATCTTTTACTGCTTGAAAATAAGCGGACTGAAAGCCTTGGTTGAAATGGAAATCATATCGCCCACTTTCAGTCCTGCCACTTCCTCTTGTGCTGCAATAATTTCTATCATGTCCTGTCCTATTAGTAACGACAGGACATAAATCACTTCCTCCTGACGTATTGCCAGTACTTGCGCACGCAAATTGAGCTTGCCTTGTAAGCGCTGCTGTAAAAACACTTCTGCAGGCGTGCCGGAGCGAGATATTTTCCCCTGTTCAAGCAGGTGTACCTGGTGCGACAACTTGAATACCTCACCAATATCGTGACTGACCAGGATCGTGGTCAAGCCGCATTCCTGATGTAAATTTTGTAATTCATCCTGTAACTGCGCGCGCAATGGACCGTCCAGTGCCGATAGTGGTTCGTCAAGGAGTAAGAGTTTTGGTTTGCGTGCCAGTGCGCGTGCCAGAGCGACGCGTTGCTTTTGCCCGCCCGACAGGCTGGCAGGTAAATGATGCCGCAATTGCGTCAGACCCGTCATGCTCAGTAAACGGTCTAACCATGCTGCTTGTCCTTTACCGGCGCCATAGGCGACATTCTCCAAGACACTCAGATGCGGGAACAAAGCGTAGTCTTGAAACACAAAACCGATTGAGCGCTGTTGCGGCGGCAGGGATATTTTTTTGCGGGCATTAAACCACGTGACACCATCGACGCTCAGGCAACCCTGATCCGGCGAAGTTAAGCCTGCCAGCATGCGTAGGATGGTGCTTTTGCCGGCACCCGATGGCCCAAAGATCGTGACAAAAGCCTGCGGTTCCACGGACAGCTGTACGTCGAGCTGGAGTGCACCGGAAACGCTGTGCAGCTGTTTTTGCAACTGGAGTTCGAGCATCATAGGGATTCGCTCATCAACGTGAAAAGGGCAGGAGATAGCGCCGCTTGCTCATGTAGACCACGAGTAGCACCACAAAACTGATCGCAACTAAGGTCATCGCATAAAAATGCGCAGCGCCATAATTAAGACTTTCCACCTCATCATAGATGGCGATGGAGGCGACCTTGGTTACGCCCGGAATATTGCCGCCTATCATTAGCACGACGCCGAATTCACCGACGGTATGCGCAAAACTGAGCACGATACCAGCCAGTAAGGCCGACTTTATGTTCGGTAATAGCACGCGGAATAAGGTCTGGCGATCAGATTTCCCTAGGGTGCGCGATGCCTCAACTAAAGAGAAAGGCAGGTTTTGCAAACCTGACTGGATCGGGTGCACCATAAAAGGAAGGCTGAAAATTACCGAGCCGATCACCAATCCGCTGAAACTAAATACCAGGCGAATATCGAAACTCTGCTGCAGCCATTCGCCGAAAGCATGTTGGGGACTAAACGCCAGCAGCAAATAAAACCCCAACACCGAGGGCGGCAGCACCAGAGGCATGCTCACCAGCGCCTCAAATAATGGTTTCAGACGGGTACGGGAAAAGGCTAGCCAGTACGCGATGGGGATACCCAGTAACAGTAAAATAAGTGTCGTTAATGTGGCCAGCTGAAACGTCAGCAATAAAGGCTGCCAGTCGTAGGCAAAAAAACTCATTCTTGTTCCATCGCCATTAAGCTCATTTCATTTGATTTGACCAGGCCTTCAACCTGATCCCCCATCGCCAGTTGCAGACTGCGGGCCGAACGCGATGTGATGATAGAGCTAATCATCAAACCGTCCATGTCGATGATGACACGTGTTAGTACCTGGCCGATTTCTATCATTGTGATACGCCCCGGAAAACGATTGCGCAGACTGATTTGGCCAGATAAATTTTTTGCCAGGGCAACTTCGGTTTCTTTAAATAGTAGTCTGACGGCTTGTCCGGGGTGCCAGGTGGCCAGTTGCCCGGCGCTGCCAAGTAAGGTCGCCGTAAAGCGATGTTCTGCAACCGCGACATCAATAATCGCCACGCTGCCATGGGCCTCAATTGCGGCAATGTGACCAGAAAGAGTATTCATGGCAGGGTATATCCATTGCGTTGCAAGATCAGGCGTGCCTTGGCTGAGTACAGAAAATCATAAAATTCTTGTGCCAGCGCAGGGTTATTTTCTTTGCCATGCTTGAGTATGACTGCCCCTTGCGCGATCGCCTGATAAGACGTTGACGGTAATTCTATCCAGGTTCCCTGTCCTTGCATTTCGGCTGAGCTGACGACGGATTTTGCGGTAAAACCCAGATCAGCCACGCCAGAATGGATATATTGGTTCGTCTGCGAAATACCTTCACCAAATACCAATTTCGATTTCAGGCTGTCGTCTATATGGTAATACTGAAGTGCCCTCATCGCTTCACGACCGTAGGGCGCTGTTTTCGGGTTGGCTAGGGCAATTTTTGCGATGGCGTTGCTAGATAAGAGGGTTTGCCATTGCCGCAAGTCGCGTTTCTTCATGCTCCATAACACCAGCGTGCCATAGGCATAGACTTTGGGTGGTGCCGTAGTGAAGCCCTGTTTATGCAAGTACTCCGGGTATGCCATGTCAGCAGATAAAAATACATCAAATGGCGCACCATTCATGATTTGCGTGACAAATTTCCCGGAAGAGTTATATGCCGCTTGTAATTCGTGCCCGCTGTCTTTTTTGAATTCGGCCTTGATATCGTCAAAAGCATATTGAATATTTGCGCTGACCGCCACAGAAAGACTGGCTGCCGATGTGGCAGATGCCGCAGCGCAGCATAGCAGTGCCAGCAGGCGAGTGAGTGGTTGTTTGAATTTCATAGCCTTTTGGTTCAATAATTCAATAAGTGGCGGCATCAATAAAGTAAATAATCGCAGGTAATCCATCTGCTGCATCAGGTAACTCTGCATTATGCGGTGTTGCTTAACAACAAGGCATGGAATTAGACAACAATGCTGAAAATATCGCATTATTTTTTCGTGAAAAGCCAAAGTGGATCAATATAATAGTGCATTCTCCTGGCGAATCCTGTATAGTCGCTTTTTTGCACTGCAATATAATTTATTGTGGTGCGTATGCAGCACCGTAGCCTATGCGCATCTGGCAAGAATAGATGCCGCAATGTAAAAGCCCTCCCGCCCTGTATGTCTTGTTCCGTAAGAGACATCATCCCGGCGCAAAGCTTTTGTGCCGAAATTTCATCGTATACCTTTTTCAGACTGGTTTTCTTTGTTCATTTCGTTTGGTTGACGCTGCTTTTTTGCGCGCTTTGCTTTTGCATGGCGCTGATTTATAACGAGAGATAAAGTAAATGACTTTTGAAACACTAGGCCTGCACACGTCCATTCTTCGCGCTATTGCTGATAGCGGTTACACCGATCCTACATCGGTGCAAATCCAGGCAGTACCTGCTGCGATCGCCGGACGTGATTTGCTGGTTTCTTCCCAGACTGGTTCCGGCAAAACAGCCGCATTCATGTTGCCTGCATTGCACAAATTTGCCAGCGCAGCTGATAATCTGGATGTCTCAGCAACAGAAAAAACCGCAAATCAAGAGCGCCAGTCAGCCCGTTCACGTGGCGAACGCCCACGTTTTCAAGCTGCCAAACCTAAAATGCTGGTATTGACACCGACTCGCGAACTGGCTTTGCAAGTGACTACGGCAACAGAAAAATACAGCGCTTACTCACGTAAGATCAAGGCTGTTTCGATTTTGGGTGGCATGCCTTATCCGAAGCAGATGCAATTGCTGTCACGCAATCCAGAAATTTTGGTGGCAACACCTGGTCGTCTGATCGACCATATGGAATCAGGTAAGATCGATTTTTCAGAATTAGAAATTTTGGTGCTGGACGAAGCCGATCGTATGTTGGATATGGGTTTTATCGATGATATCGAAAAAATCGTTGCCGCTACACCGGAAACCCGTCAAACCATGTTGTTCTCCGCTACGTTAGATGGCGTAGTTGGCAATATGGCGCGTCGTATCACTAAAGATCCGATGATCATCCAGATTGCCGGTTCTGCGACTAAGCATGAAAACATTACACAAAAAGTGCATTTTGTGGATGATCTGTCACACAAAAACCGCATGTTAGACCATTTGCTGCGTGATGAATCTGTTGATCAGGCTGTGGTGTTTACTGCCACCAAGCGTGATGCCGATACCATCGCGGATCGTTTGAATATCGCCGGTTTTGCGGCCGCCGCTTTGCATGGCGACATGCATCAGGGCGCACGTAACCGCACTCTCGATGCCTTGCGTCGCGGCCAGGTTCGTGTGCTGGTTGCTACCGACGTTGCTGCCCGTGGTATTGACGTACCGGCAATTACGCATGTATTTAACTACGATTTGCCTAAATTCCCTGAAGATTATGTACACCGTATCGGTCGTACTGGCCGTGCCGGTCGTAACGGCGTTGCGATTTCTCTGGTGAATCACGCAGAAGGCATTAACGTTAAACGTATTGAGCGTTTTACCAAGCAATTGATTCCTGTCGATGTCATCGAAGGTTTCGAGCCTAAGAAAAGCGCCGTGGCTTCACGCTCTGTCGCGCGCAAACCAGGTGGTTGGAAGCCAGGCGATACACGCTCTAGCGGTAATGGCTACAGCAATGGCAATAACAGCAATAGTAATAGCAACAGCAAACCGGGTCAGCGCACATTTAGTAAACCAAATAGCCCTTCTTCGGCTGGTGGTGCACGTAGTGAAGGTAGTGGCACAGGCGGTGGTTACAAAGGTAGTAATTCGCGTTTTGGCGATGCTAACGGAAATCGCCGCTCTTTTGGTGACCGGTAATTTCTGCTTGCAGTGACTATCAATAAAAAAACGGCCAGATGATGGCCGTTTTTTTTTGCTATAAAATCGTCGTCAAATCAGGTCTCCTGAATTATTTTCCGTTACTACCGATTTTTTCCAGAGGCCCATTGCGCCTTGCCAACATCTGCGGACCTGTCACATCTGTTTGAAAAGATGGACAAAACTGCGGCTGACCTCAAGTTTTTCTGTCAGGCCTTTTACCTGTACCAGATGGCGGCCGCGCATATCGCGAACCACGCCGGCAATCGCCTTGGCATTGACCAGGGTGGAACGGTGTATCTGCCAAAACAAGGCCGGATCAAGTTCTTCCGTTAACTCGCGCACCGGCTTTCTGATGAGTGCTTCGTAGGTCGCCGTTTGCACCCGGGTGTATTTTTCGTCAGATTGAAAAAATAAAATATCTTCAACCGGGATCAAGCGTAATTCTTGTCCGATCGATGCTTGTATCCATTGTAAATAAACCGGTTTCGCCGTGATGCCCATTTGTTTCGCCAGTTGTGACAACATGGCACTCATATCATTGGGCGCATTGACGCTAGTGAGGCGGGATTTAAGTCTTTCTACGGTGCGTCCAAGTCTCTCGACGTCTGCCGGCTTTAATACATAGTCAACCGCACCTTGATCAAATGCCTCGACGGCATATTGGTCGTACGCGGTAATGAAAACAACATGCACTTTACTGCTGATTTCCCTGGCCGCTTCCAAGCCGGTTTTGACCGGCATACGAATATCGAGAAACGCAAAGTCTGGTTGATGCGTCGTCACCATCTGTATGGCTTCCTCCCCATTTTTGGCTTCACCCAGGATACTGAGTTCTGGCCAGACTTGTTCCAGTCGTGAGCGTAACTGGTCACGCATCAATCGTTCATCATCAGCGATAATAGCAGTGGGCATAAGGGCTTAAATGTTATTTAATAGGCTAATTCATAAGGGATTTCTATAGTAACGCAAACCCCTGTTGGCTGGTTAGGCGTAATAATCATTTGCCCTTTTTCTTTGTAGATTAGTTTTAATCTTTCCCGGATATTTTGCAGACCTAAACCAGTGCCGTTGCTTGGCACTGCGCCAAACCCCAGGCCATTGTCGCTGACGGTCACGCGTAATTTGTTGTGGGCAACCTCGGCGCGAAATTGTAAGGTTCCGCCTTCTGCTTTGACCTCTAAGCCATGCTTAATGGCGTTCTCCACCAGCGACTGCAGCATCATGGGTGGAAACGAGGCGCTACGTAAACCGTCAGGCATGATGAAGTCAATCTCTAATCTTTCTTCCATGCGCATTTTGAGCAGATCAAGGTAGGCCCTTACCATATCCGCCTCACGACCAAGATTGGTCTTTGCGGCGTTTTCCCGCATTTGCGGCAATACCGCACGCAAGTAGGAAATTAAGCTGCGCTGCATGGCTGCCGCTCTGGGCGGGTCGGTTTCAATCAGATATTCGACTGAGGCCAGCGTGTTAAAAAGAAAATGGGGCTCGACCTGCGCTTGCATCATTTGCATTTGCGCTTCGCTCACTTGCCTGAGTAAAGCTTCTTTTTCCGCGATGGCATTCGCTTCTTTGGTTTTTTCTTCTGCGCGTACTTTTCCACCCATGAGCGCTTTCATACCAAACAGGCCGAACACCAATAAAAGTACAAAATTAACAAACCATTGCGAGGATTTTTTCTGATAACTTTTGACTTCCTGATCTGCCGCATCTGCTACCGCATCTTCAATGCCATCGCTGATTTCCTGGGCGATATCGGGTGGCAATTTAATGTGAATGTCATTTTTTGAGCGGACAGGTTCAATTGATCTGTTAGTTTCTCGCAGTGCCGGAGTCGCAGGTGTGGCTGGTGGGGCAGGTGCTGCGGCAGGTGCTGACGCGGTATTGTTTTTCGAAACGCGTATTCCATTCTCATCAATTTCGATTTGCTTTCCTGTGCCATTGCTACTATTTTTGTGGATGTGTATGCCGGTATTGTCAATCTCAATATTGGTATCACCATCGTTAATGTGCTGGGATGTTTTTGATTTTTTCGAATCCTGTTTTTTGCTGACGATAACATTTTCTTCATTGGAAAAAAAAGTCTCCTGCATAATTCCACCGGCGGCAATGGTCACGATTGCAAACAAGAAAAATTTCCACCAAGATAACTTTGTCACCCAGTTTGCCGTGTGATCGAAAGCCTTGCTAAGCCACTGAAGCGCATAGGTAATGAACTCCTGTACAGTGTTAAGAATAGTGGAATTCATAGGGAACTTTCTTGAAAAATAGTAGGTTGCATCGGCCACCTCGAGATGTCCTGATGCGAACACACATGATAAGGTGTGATGACAATCCTTACTCTAAAGAAGCATGCACGATTTAACTACCGTCTTGCGACAGTCTGCCAAACCAAAGGTATAGAGTGAAAAATAAACGTATAGGATTCAGGTAAAAACGCCAATCTTGGCGAATCTCTTAGTGACTTAGAGATGAAATGGCGGGGCGCTGGTTTTTAGTTGATGAATAAAACCGATGTGAAGTCTGGCAACTTCAGCCCGTCGGTTGCGGCCAGGAGTTGATTGAAAGATCCAATAAAATTAAGAATGCTGACGCAAAGAGCAAAAATCGCAATTTGAATCATCTGAAGCCACGGGAGAAATGCCGGTAATCACTCTGTCAACTCAAGTTCTGAGATCGGCTAAGCGGATGCCTCAGTTTTGGTATTTCTATTGTTTTCAAGCCAGAGATGCAAGTCATCCGGGGTCATCGGCTTCGCATACAAATAACCTTGGGCCAGGTGACAACCAAAGGAGAGCAGGGTGTCGGCTTGCATACTGGTTTCGACGCCCTCGGCAATGATGCTCATATCCAGACTTTGCCCCAGTTGCACCACCATCTTGGCGATGCTGCCATTGCCTGAGTGCTGGCTGATTTCATTGATAAATGCACGGTCAATTTTTAGCTTATCAACATCGAGTTTTTGTAAATGACTTAAGGATGAGAAGCCGGTTCCAAAATCATCAATTGATACATGTATGCCTAACTGCTTAATCTGATGTAAAGTTTTTATCAGTAAATCAGGATCCTTCATTGCCATTGATTCCGTAATTTCGAGTTCAATGCAGGCTGGGGGGGCTTGTGAGTCTTGCAGGGCGCGATGCAGGGTTTGCATGAATAATGGATGCGAAAATTGTGCTTGCGACACATTAATTGCCATTTGGAAGTCGGTGTAGCCGAGACTACGCAGGTGCACCAGTTCATCACATGCGGTACGCAATACCCATTCACCGATGTTGACAATGAGACCTGAATATTCCGCGATCGGAATGAACTGGTCTGGCGGGATAAATTTCCCGTCTTCAGTCTTCCAGCGGAGTAGCGCCTCTGCGCCGACAGCCTTGCCGCTGCGCATATCAACCTGCGGCTGAAATACCAGGAACAAGCGTTGGCTCTCAAATGCGCCGCGTAAGGCGTGCATCATGCGTACCCGTTCGCGGATTTCAACCCCCATATCTCTTGTGAAATAGGTGTAGCCGGAGCGTTGGTGCGTCTTCGCTCGCTTCAGGGCGATATTCGTATCTTTTAGTGCTTCTGAACCATCACCATCGTAATCGGTGAGTTTGACCAAGCCTATCGTGGCGGATAATTGCACTTCTTGCTTGTCCACCTCAAACGGCGGCGTAAATAAATTGAGTATGGAGTCCGGACGAACCATACTCTCGTCACCTAATAATGCAAAAGTATCGCTGCCAACTCTTGCTAACTGACAGTCATCGCCAAAATGTGCGACCAGGCGCCTGGCCACTGAACATAGCAACAGGTCACCAAATTGATGTCCAAGAGCGTCATTTGTTTCTGCAAAATGATCGATATCAATCAGTGACAGGGTAGTGAGGTCTTTTTGTGGTGATAGCAAAATTTCATTTAATGTCTGCAACAACTTAAGGCGGTTGGCTAGCCCGGTAAGCGGGTCATAAAATGCATAATTATGCAAACGTGATGTCAGCATGACATTATCGAGCCCTACCGATACCTTACTGCAAAAAACTTCCAGCAGACGTCGATCTATTTCTTTGAGATCCAGGCCGATATTGAGATAAACCGCTAACTCTCTTTGCGCCACATTACTAAAATAAAGTACGGTGGCGTCGTTTTCATAGATGTTGCCGCGTGTGCTCAGAGCTTGCTGTAAGACCGTTTGAATTTTTGCGTCAGCGACTAATTGGACGGCGTTGCCTACCCATTCTGAAAAAAACGGCGTGGCGGAAAGTATCTGCAATGCAGGCGTCGCGCCTGTGACTGTTAGATTCCGTAGTTCGCTATTGTCATTGCTGTCACCGCTGTCCCTACCGGTTTGTTGGTTACAGACGAAACCTTCGGTGTGCGCACCTAACAGGCCGATAATCTGGCTCAGAACCCCGGCAGAGAAACTCTGTAAGCCTTGTAACGCCATCAATTCATTGCTGGCATTAATGATTAATTCTAGGCCCCGGCGGCTGGCTGATATCGCGCAAATCTGTTCATAAGATCGGATGGCAGAGGTGACGGCAGTGTATAGCTTGGTGCGTGTTAATTCTGATTTGGTTTTGTAGTCATTGATGTCGTAATCGCGGATCGCATCGATTTCAGGTGCGTAACCAGGCTGGCCGGTTCGGAGAATGATACGGACATCCGATAATCCCAGGGTTTTACGAATGTGGCTGACTAACTGCAAACCAGCATCTTCCTGTTCCATGACAACATCGAGCAATATAATGGCAATGTCTGTTTCATGCGAAAGAATATCACGGGCTTCAGCCGCAGAGTAAGCGTGTAAAAAGCTCAGGGAACGATGCTGAATTTCCAGGCTACCTAGGGCAAAAGTCGTCGCAGAATGGACATCCGGATCATCATCAATGATCATGATGCGCCATTTAGGAGCAATTTTTTTTCTTGAGGATATTTCACTTATTTCTGGTTCGTCCAGAAAAACCAGATCATCATCTGAAGAATGAATCAATGCGTCCATCTGAGGTGTGACTCCAAGCATGTAATTATCTTTTTAAGTAGCAATTTGGCAAATCAGAGCCGGTCCAGGCGTTCCTTTGCTCTGAAGTATAAAACAAGAATGTGCCTTAAATCACTATTTTCTCGGTCAAAACAGTAATATAAACGGGCAGTTGAACAAAAAAATCCGACTTCGGCCAGCGTTTTAACTTGACACGATCTTATCGCTGTTAAAATGCATATAACTCTGAATTTTATATTGTAAATACTATGTCTGGTAATACTTTTGGAAGCATGTTTGCGGTGACTACTTTTGGTGAGTCGCATGGCCCCGGGATCGGTTGCGTCATTGACGGATGTCCGCCTGGTTTGCTGTTATCGGAATCCGATATTCAGCCAGAACTTGACCGAAGAAAGCCAGGCACGTCTCGTCATGTTACGCAGCGTCAAGAGTCCGATACGGTGGAAATTTTGTCTGGTGTTTACCAGGGTAAAACAACAGGTACGCCGATCGCGTTGCTGATTCGTAACGAAGATCAGCGTAGTAAAGACTATGGAAATATAACCGAGACCTTTCGTCCTGGTCATGCAGATTATACTTATTGGCATAAATACGGGATTCGTGATCCGCGCGGCGGTGGCCGGTCTTCTGCGCGTTTAACTGCTCCTGTGGTCGGTGCCGCGGCAATTGCAAAAAAATGGTTGTTTCAGAAATATGGAACAGTATTTAAAGGCGGTATGAGTCAGTTGGGTGAGATTCATATTCCCTTTGAATCGTGGGACTATGTCTCCCAAAATCCTTTCTTTGCACCAACGAATGATCCTGTGTTAATTGCGCAGCTAGAAGCGTATATGGATGCTCTGCGGAAAGATGGTGACTCTATTGGTGCCCGGCTTGATGTTGTTGTCAGTCATGTTCCGGTCGGTTTGGGTGAGCCTATTTATGATAAGTTGGATGCCGAAATTGCTTATGCAATGATGGGTATTAATGCCGTAAAAGGGGTGGAAATTGGTGCCGGCTTTAAATCGGTCCGCCAGCGCGGATCTGAGCATGGTGATGAATTGACACCGGCGGGGTTTATCGGCAATAACGCCGGCGGCGTCTTGGGTGGCATCTCAACCGGCCAGGACATTACGGTTTCTATCGCGATCAAACCGACATCCTCAATCCGTACCCCGCGCCGCTCGATTGATAAGGATGGCAACCCGGTTCTGGTCGAAACATTTGGGCGACATGACCCTTGCGTTGGAATACGGGCAACGCCGATTGCCGAGGCGATGCTGGCATTAGTCTTAATGGATCACGCCTTGCGGCATCGTGCACAATGTGGTGATGTCAAACTGGACTGATGCGCTTGTTTGGCGAAATGTAAAATTCAGATCAGGCAGAATATAAGCTGGGGAAAAGTTCACCCTGGCTCCATTTTCAGTTGAAAATTTGGCATTTCATCTGTTTTTTTTATTTTTGTATTGCCTGGTGCCGGCCTTAAATTGGCGGCGGCGTGCGGTTTTGCATTGCACAATTGTGGCATAATCGAAGGCTAAAGACATTTTAGTGCTCAACAAATCATTCCATTTTTAGACATCAGATCATGCTCAAGACGCTTTACGACAAACTGTGGGAATCCCATGTAGTGCATGCGGAAGAAGACGGTACGGCTATCCTCTATATTGATCGCCATTTGCTACACGAGGTCACCAGTCCGCAAGCCTTCGAGGGGCTGCGGCTAGCGGGGCGCCAACCTTGGCGTACGTCTGCAAACCTGGTGGTGGCCGACCATAATGTGCCAACCACCAATCGTGCTGACGGTATAGCCGACCCGACTTCTCGTCTGCAAGTAGAAACGCTCGATGCAAACGCCAAAGAATACGGCCTGAGCTATTTCAGCATGCGTGATAAACGTCAGGGTATTGTTCACGTGATCGGGCCTGAGCAGGGCGCGACTTTACCGGGGATGACGGTTGTTTGTGGTGACTCTCACACGTCGACTCATGGCGCATTTGCTTGTCTGGCGCATGGTATCGGTACTTCTGAAGTGGAGCATGTTCTTGCAACGCAAACACTGATCGCCAAAAAATCGAAAGCGATGTTGGTTCAGGTCGATGGTGCGATGCCCAAGGGCGTGACTGCCAAAGATGTTGTATTGGCAATTATCGGTAAAATCGGTACCGCCGGCGGTACCGGCTATGCGATAGAGTTTGCCGGCTCAACCATTCGCAGCCTCTCGATGGAAGGGCGCATGACCGTGTGCAATATGGCCATTGAAGCGGGTGCGCGTGCCGGCATGATTGCAGTCGATCAAATTACCATTGATTATGTAAAGGGCCGCCCTTTTTCTCCTGTCGGACCGCATTGGGATAGAGCGGTTGAGTATTGGCAAAGTTTGCATACCGACATTGGTGCAAAATTTGATATTGTCGTGACTCTTAACGCGAGTGAGATTAAACCTCAAGTGACATGGGGAACCTCTCCGGAGATGGTCGTGGCTATCGATGCGCGCATTCCTGATCCTGATTTGGAAAAAGACGCGGTCAAGCGCGATGCCATGGAAAAAGCCCTGATATACATGGGCCTGAAGCCCAATATGGCAATTGAAGATATACGTATCGATAAAGTATTTATCGGTTCTTGCACCAACTCCCGTATTGAAGATCTTCGTGCAGCGGCTGCCGTGGTCCGTGGCAAATTCCGTGCCTCAAACGTGCGCTTGGCGATGGTTGTTCCCGGTTCTGGTCTGGTCAAGGATCAGGCCGAGCGCGAAGGTTTGGATCAGGTATTTCGTGATGCCGGATTTGAGTGGCGCGAGCCTGGTTGCTCCATGTGCCTGGCAATGAACGCTGACAGGTTGGAGCCTGGCGAACGCTGTGCCTCGACCTCCAATCGTAACTTTGAAGGCAGGCAGGGGCAAGGGGGGCGTACGCATCTGGTGTCTCCGGCAATGGCTGCCGCTGCAGGTATCGCTGGACACTTTGTTGATGTCCGCGCTTTACGCTAATATTTCTTCTTGGATTTGATATGAAAAAATTATTTACTTTAGTTCTTTGCGTCATGGTTCTGGCGGGTTGTAATACTGTTCAAGGTATAGGAAAAGACGTTAAAAAAGCAGGTGAAGTTGTTGAAGGTGCTGGCCGGAAATAATTATGGAAAAATTTACCGTTTTAGATGGCCTGGTCGCTCCCATGGACAGAGCCAATGTCGATACTGACGCCATCATTCCCAAGCAGTTTTTAAAGTCGATACAGCGTAGCGGTTTTGGCCCCAATTTGTTTGATGAGTGGCGTTATCTGGATCACGGTGAACCTGGCGTTGACAACAGTAAACGTCCACTTAATCCAGACTTTGTATTAAACCAGAGCCGCTATCAGGGCGCGTCAATTTTATTGACACGCAAAAATTTTGGCTGTGGTTCGTCGCGCGAACATGCGCCATGGGCCTTGGATCAATTTGGTTTCAGGGCATTGATTGCGCCAAGTTTTGCGGACATTTTTTTTAATAATTGTTTTAAAAATGGTTTACTGCCTATCGTGTTGTCAGAGCAGAACATTGATCATCTATTCAATGAGGTCAAAGTTTTCCCTGGCTACCGCCTGATCGTCGATCTGGAAAAACAGCTGGTCACGACATCGAATGGCAGCGTTAGTTACCCGTTTGAAGTCGATGCGTTTCGTAAATATTGCCTACTCAATGGATTGGATGATATCGGACTGACCCTGCGCCAGGCGGATAAAATTCGCGCGTTTGAAGAGCGTCATATCGCTGCGCAACCATGGTTGATCAATACTATTTAATTTAATTTGGTTTATATATGAAAATTGCAATATTGCCAGGTGATGGCATTGGTCCTGAGATTGTCGAGCAAGCGGTTCGAGTTCTCAATGCGCTTGGCGAAAATTTTGAAATGGAAACAGCACCGGTCGGTGGTGCGGGATACGAAGCGCACGGACATCCTTTGCCCGAAGCTACTTTAAAATTAGCGCAGGAAGCTGATGCTATTTTATTTGGTTCGGTCGGCGACTGGAAATACGATACTTTAGAGCGTTCTTTGCGTCCGGAGCAGGCAATTCTCGGACTGCGTAAAAATCTCAATTTATTTGCAAATTTGCGTCCTGCAATTTTGTATCCGGAACTGGCCGGGGCATCAACGTTAAAACCAGAAGTGGTTTCTGGTCTCGATATTCTTATTATTCGTGAGCTGACCGGGGATATTTATTTTGGGCAGCCACGTGGTGTTCGTATTTGCCCTGATGGTCCGTTCAAGGGGCAGCGTGAAGGATTTGACACCATGCGCTATGCAGAGGGTGAAATCCGCCGTATCGCCCACGTAGCTTTTCAGGCGGCACAAAAACGTGATAAACGCTTAACCAGTGTAGATAAGGCTAATGTCTTGGAGACTTTCCAGTTTTGGAAAGATATTGTTACTGATGTGCACAAAGAATATCCAGATGTGGCGCTTGATCATATGTACGTTGATAATGCAGCAATGCAATTGGTTCGTGCGCCTAAGAAATTTGATGTACTGGTAACTGGCAATATGTTTGGCGACATACTGTCCGATGCCGCCGCTATGCTGACGGGTTCTATCGGCATGTTGCCATCGGCATCGCTGGATGCTAATAACAAGGGTTTGTATGAGCCTTCACATGGTTCTGCTCCGGATATCGCCGGCAAAGGCATTGCTAATCCGCTGGCGACTATTTTGTCAGCAGCAATGATGTTACGTTACTCTTTGAATCGGAATGAACAGGCGGATCGCATTGAGGATGCTGTCAGAAAAGTCTTGGCTCAGGGTTTGCGTACGCCTGACATCTATGAGGCAGGAACTACGAAGGTCGGTACACTTGAGATGGGTTCTGCGGTGATTCAAGCCTTGGCATAGATATATTTAATGTGATAACAGCAGTTAACTCTGCGCAATTTTAGGGAAAGATGATGAAACTAGTTGGTCTGGTAGGTTGGCGTGGAATGGTAGGCTCGGTCCTGATGCAGCGTATGCAGGAGGAGGGTGATTTTGCTCATATCGAACCGGTGTTTTTTACCACTTCCAATGCAGGCGGCACGGCTCCTGCAATGGCAAAGAATGAAAAAACATTAAAAGACGCAAATGATATTGAAGCATTGAAAAAATGCGAGATTATTATTACTTGCCAGGGTGGTGACTACACGACAGAAATTTTCCCGAAACTGCGAGCGGCTGGCTGGAATGGTTACTGGATCGATGCCGCCTCTAGTTTGCGTATGGATGACGATGCAATCATCGTGCTCGATCCTGTGAATCTTGATGTGATTAAGTCGGCGTTGAGCCGTGGCGTAAAAAATTACATCGGTGGTAATTGCACAGTCTCTTGCATGTTGATGGGATTGGGTGGTTTGTTTCAGCACAATCTGGTGGATTGGGTTTCCTCAATGACGTATCAGGCAGCCTCTGGTGGTGGGGCTCAGCATATGCGTGAACTGCTTACCCAGTTCGGCGCAATTCATGCTGAAGTCAAGGCACTGCTGGATAATCCATCCGCTGCGATTTTGGAAATCGATCGCAAGGTATTGGCAAAACAACATGCATTCACTAGCGAAGACACCAAGCAGTTCGGTGTTCCGTTAGCGGGCAATCTCATTCCCTGGATTGACAAAGACCTGGGTAATGGCGTCTCTAAAGAAGAATGGAAGGCCGGCGCAGAAACTAATAAGATATTAGGTCGCGGT
Organism: Burkholderiales bacterium; assembly: GCA_038330335.1. Taxonomy (GTDB): domain Bacteria; phylum Pseudomonadota; class Gammaproteobacteria; order Burkholderiales; family Burkholderiaceae_D; genus Undibacterium. The sequence goes on from JBBQNW010000001.1 coordinate 31,798, forward strand.
GTCGCTTTTGGTAGTCAGGAAATTCCGGTCGATGGCTTATGTGTGCGTGTTGGTGCGATGCGTTGTCATTCTCAGGCCCTGACGATTAAGTTGAAAAAGGATGTGCCGCTTGATGAAATCAACGATATCATCGCCAGCAATAATCAATGGGTAAAAGTGGTACCGAATAATCGTGAGGCATCCATGCGCGACCTGACTCCTGCCGCAGTAACAGGAAATCTTGTTATCCCGGTAGGGCGTCTGCGTAAAATGCAAATGGGTGGAGACTACCTGTCTGCATTTACGGTCGGTGATCAGTTGTTGTGGGGCGCTGCTGAACCATTGCGCCGTATGCTGCGTATTTTGATTGCCGATTAGATTTTATTATTTGTTTGATCTAAAATAAAAAGAAGTAACAAAGGAGTGATTTTTCACTCCTTTTTGTTTTTTTAACGTATTTTTATTATTGTATTCTTCAGTTGTCCAATCACAACAACGATTTATATTCAGTAGGCGCATTTAATTTCTTAATGTATTTACCATGCTTGTAAATGACGTTAAGCTTGCATGGTAGAGTTTGTAATGTTATCTTGAGACAATAAGATTTTCCCCAGTCGTAATTAATGAACCTGCCATCGCTAACTGTATTCGCCTAAAATTCCAAAAAATGCCCTATAAAATGCATAACTATAAACGTTTACCAATGAGCTCACTAGGACGCAAGGTGTTAGGCGTTGCTGTCGCTTCTGCGCTATTATTATTGTCTAATGCACATGCGACTGGTCTTGGGAAGCTTACCGTACTTTCAGCGTTAGGGCAGCCACTAAGAGCCGAGATTGAACTTACTTCCCCGGATAAAGATGAAATTGCCTCGCTTGTGCCTAAATTGGCAAGTGCTGAAGCTTTTCGGCAATCGAGCATAGATCTTAATCCGGCATTGCTTTCATTGCGATTTACGGTTGAATCACGTGGTGCAGGCTATGTTATCCGGGTGAGTTCAACCCAGGCGATGAATGAACCTTTTGTCGATTTATTGCTTGAGATGAATTCAAGTAATGGAAAATTGTTGCGTGAATACACATTTTTACTCGACCCTGCTGAGTTAAGAAGCAGTCAGTCTGCGCAGATTGCCAGCCCGGTCAACGTGGGAACGCCAAGTTCACCCGCGTCGGCGGCTACTCAGAGCAGATCTGTCCTTGCTCCGGGTGCTGGTGTCGCAACGCCTCCTCCCGCTCTGCAAAAAAGAGCGCAGGTGAAACCGGCGGAAACCAGTAGAGACATCAAGGACATCAAATCATCCGGCACATACCAGGTGAAGCCTGGGGATACTCTTAGTAAGATTGCAGACCAGCAAAAAGGAGAGGGCATCTCATTAGATCAAATGTTAGTGAGCATGTATAAAGCCAATCCTCAGGCTTTTTCTGGTGAAAATATGAATCGGCTTAAATCCGGGCAAATTTTATCAATCCCGAATGCCGATGCCAGTCGCACGAATACCGCTGTAGATGCGCACTCAATGGTGATGGCGCATGCTGCTGATTTTGCGTCTTACAGAAATAAATTGGCTGGACAAGTTGCCGAGGCTCCAGCACAAAAATCTGCTTTGAGCAAACAAGCTGCGAGTGGTGCCATTACCGCGAAAGTCAAAGAGGTTCCAACTGCGACCAATGAGGCACTGGACAAATTGAAGTTGTCGAAAGCAACTGCGAACACTTCAAACAAACCAGGAGTTGGTCAGGTATTAGTTGAAGAAGATAAACTTGCAAAAGATAAAGCGGTTGCTGATGCAAACGCCCGGGTGAAAGAACTGGAAAAAAATGTTGGCGATTTGCAGAAAATTCTTGAGATAAAAAATAAGGATTTGGCTGAAAAACAAATTGCCGCCTCGGCCGTTGCCGCGCCTGTTGCCGCGCCTGTTGCCGCATCTGCACCCTCAGTGGCGGCTGCTTCGGTAACTGACACAAGTAAGTCCGCATCCTCAAGTATGCCGGCAGTTGCCGCTTCCTCGGGTTCTGTGACCAGCGCTCCGGCAAAACGCAAAATAGCTCCTCCGCCCCCTCCACCTGAGTCTAGTTGGTATGACGGTTTAAGTGATTTTTTATGGCCAGGCGCAGCAGCCCTGGCGCTGTTAGGTGGCTACGGTTTATTTGCCAGTCGTCGCAAGAAAAAAACACAACAATTTGATGATAGTGTTCTGACCGGTTCCAGTATGAAAGCGAACTCTATGTTCGGTTCGACTGGTGGGCAAAGCGTAGATACCAATAATAGTGTCTTTAATTCAAATTTTGCTCCATCCGCTAGTCAATTGGATGCAAACGAAGTTGATCCTGTTGCAGAGGCGGATGTTTATATCGCCTACGGTAGAGATTCTCAAGCGGAAGAAATTCTGAAAGAAGCATTGCGTACCCAGCCGGACCGGCATGCAGTTCGGGTAAAGTTACTGGAAATTTATTTTAACCGTAAAGACCCAAGGTCATTTGAACGCTTGGCCAGTGAGTTATATGGGATGACCGGTGGCGAAGGTGAGGACTGGACCCGTGCGGCATCGATGGGCGTTACGCTTGAGCCAACTAACCCGCTGTATGCAGGTGGAAAAGCCCAAACGGATATCATGTCTGCAAGTTCTGGATTAGGTCTCGCAACGCAGCCAATGCAAGACCTTGATCCGGAGGCGTTGCTAGGTAATTCCTTGTCGCAAGATATGCTTGATTCGATTAGTATTATTGATACAGCCTCGGGGTTAACAGATAATGCGCCGCATTCTGGCGCTGGTATGGTAGATAGCAACGATGCGGAAGTCAATTCTGCTATGGATATTGGTGCGCTCGATTTTGATTTGGATATTCCAGGAACTACTTCGTTCAACGAAGATGTAGTGCCTACTCTGCCCGATGAGCAGGCAATACCTGTGAGTAGCACTCAGGAAGTGCCGGCGGAAAATCCGCCGCTTGATTTTGGCTTGATTGATTTTGATCTGGGTTCAGATAACGATGTTTCCATCGCTGATGACGAGCAATCGAAAGCGTCAGTCAACGATTTTGAGTTAGATTTAACTTCATCAAATAGCTTGGCCGGACCTGATTCTGATATTCTGGCTTTTGAAGCAGATTCGGTGCCGAGTATTGCTGATGTGCCTGCTTTGATCGACACCAGTATTGAATTTGATTCTGCAATCGCATCTTCCGATGCTGATGAGGTATCACAGATTGTTCCTTCGGCTTTTGAGTTTGATTTATCGGGAATTGATCTTGATCTTGGATCGGAAGAGCATAAACCGGATCTTTCGACTACAGGTGAGGAAGTTGCTGCATCTTACAATGCTGAGATGGCAACCAAACTTGATCTGGCGGTCGCTTATCAGGAGATTGGTGACAAAGAGGGTGCTCGTGAATTGTTAGACGAGGTATTAAAAGGTGGAACACCAGATCAGATTGAAAAAGCACAAAATATGCTGGCGCAGCTGATTTGATTTAGGAATGTAATGAAAAGCGGGCGCAGCGATTTGCTAGCGCCCGTTTTGTTTTTTGACTATGATAAATGCAAAGATGGAAATGAAACGTCTCGTACTTGGTGTGCAATACGATGGTAGTTGCTGGCATGGATGGCAAACTCAGCCAAATGGAAAAACGGTTCAGGATGTACTTGAAACGGCACTCGGCTTATTTGCTAAATTTCCGATTGCTACCGTATGTGCCGGACGCACTGACGCTGGAGTTCATGCATTAGAGCAGATTGTTCATTTCGATACGCATCTGGATCGGGCTATGCACTCGTGGATAAGCGGCGTTAATGCATTTTTACCCGCGTCGATTGTTATTCGCTGGATAAAAGAGATTGAATTCTCAGATCCAAGTGCCCAGGATAATTTTCATGCCCGCTTTAGCGCTTATGCTCGTACCTATCAGTATATTCTCTACAATAACCCCATTCGCTCGCCTATGTGGGCGCAACGGGCGGGTTGGGTATTTCGTCCGCTGGATATAGGCAGAATGCGGCAAGCTGCCATGCATTTAATCGGGGAGCACGACTTTACGACATTTCGGGCAGCCTCCTGCCAAGCCAAGTCTCCGGTTAAGCACATGTATGACATTCAAATCCGGCAACAAGGTGAGTTAATCGTGTTTACTTTGCGCTCAAATGCCTTTTTGCATCATATGGTTCGTAATATTGTTGGCGCGTTTATATTTGTTGGAAATGGGAAAAAAGAACCGGAATGGATGGCTTCTATTCTGGCAAGCCGAGATCGAAGTTTGTCAGCGCCCACTTTTATGCCGGATGGACTGTATCTGGCAAAAGTTGAATACGACAAAAAATGGGATTTACCTCAAACTAAGTTACAGGGGATGGGTGAACTTTCGTTACACATTGATCTTTAAGGTTTTCTGACGAGTTCTTTTTGGCATGAGGTTTTCTATTTACTTATATTTTTAGCGAACAATTAAACCGTGGACATGGGCGCTTATAGTTGTTCCGCATGAAATATCGGTGATTCACTCTGAAATCCGGTAAAATGGAGGCCTGTTTAATCCAAATTTGAGGCGCTCGCCTGGGATTTTTTCCCGGCCAAGGGCGCCTTTTTTGTCATCGGTTTTTTGCCCCTCTAATGAACAACATACGTAATTTTTCGATCATTGCCCATATTGACCACGGCAAATCAACACTGGCAGACCGCATTATCCAGTTATGTGGCGGCTTGTCAGACCGCGAAATGGAAGCGCAAGTGCTTGATTCTATGGATATCGAGCGTGAGCGCGGTATTACCATCAAGGCACAAACTGCTGCCTTAAGCTACAAGTCCCGCGACGGCCAGATTTATAATCTTAATCTGATTGATACTCCAGGGCATGTCGATTTTAGCTATGAGGTTAGCCGCTCTCTATCTGCATGTGAAGGGGCACTGCTGGTCGTTGATGCATCACAAGGTGTGGAAGCTCAGACAGTAGCGAACTGCTATACGGCAATTGAGTTGGGTGTGGAAGTCGTCCCGGTATTAAATAAAATCGATTTGCCGTCAGCGGATCCTGAGAACGCTATTCAGGAAATTGAAGAAGTCATCGGCATTGATGCCAGCGATGCAGTTCATTGCTCTGCAAAAACCGGACTTGGCGTGCAGGATGTACTGGAATCTTTGATCGTTAAAGTGCCTCCGCCAAAGGGTGATCCAGACGCGCCATTGCAGGCCTTGATCGTTGATTCCTGGTTTGATAATTATGTTGGCGTGGTCATGCTGGTGCGTATTGTGAATGGTACGTTGCGCCCCAAAGACAAAATCTTATTTATGGCAACTGATGCGCAGCACTTGGTTGAAAGTGTCGGCGTATTTACCCCAAAGTCTGTCTCCAGAAGTTCGCTGTCGGCGGGGCAGGTTGGCTTTATTATTGCAGGCATCAAAGAATTAAAGTCCGCCAAGGTCGGTGATACGATTACCAGTGCAGTGAAGCCTGCCTTAACCTCATTACCAGGTTTTAAAGAGGTTCAGCCACAAGTTTTTGCCGGCTTGTTTCCGGTTGAGGCTAACCAATACGATTCTCTGCGCGACTCCCTTGAGAAGTTAAAGCTCAATGATGCGGCATTGATGTATGAGCCTGAGGTTTCGCAGGCATTAGGGTTCGGCTTCAGGTGCGGCTTCCTTGGCTTGCTACATATGGAAATCGTCCAGGAGCGTCTGGAGCGCGAATTCGATATGGATTTGATTACTACGGCGCCAACCGTCGTGTACGAGGTGGTCATGGCGGATGGCAGCATTATTTTGGTGGATAATCCATCGAAAATGCCGGATCCTTCGAAGATACAAGAAATTCGCGAACCAATTGTCACGGTCAATTTGTATATGCCGCAAGAATATGTCGGGTCTGTCATTACCCTGTGTACTTCTAAGCGCGGAGTTCAGTTAGATATGAATTATCATGGCCGGCAAGTTAAATTGACTTATGAAATGCCTATGGCTGAAATTGTGCTGGATTTCTTTGACAGGCTAAAGTCGACTTCGCGTGGATATGCGTCGATGGATTATGAGTTCAAAGAATATCGTTCTGCTGATGTGGTCAAGGTCGATATATTGATCAATAGCGAGAAAGTCGATGCACTGGCGATTATTGTTCACCGTTCTAACAGTCATTATCGTGGACGTGCGGTGGCCGCCAAAATGCGCGAACTCATCCCTCGTCAGATGTTTGATGTGGCAATTCAGGCGGCTATTGGCGCAAATATCATTTCTCGCGAGAATGTGAAAGCCTTACGAAAAAACGTTTTGGCTAAATGTTACGGTGGTGACATTAGTCGTAAGCGCAAGTTATTAGAGAAGCAAAAAGCGGGTAAGAAACGAATGAAACAAGTTGGCTCAGTTGAAATACCGCAAGAGGCATTTTTGGCAATTTTACAAGTGGACGATAAATGAATTTTCAATCAATTTTAGGGAATTTTGCTTTAATTCTGTTTGTTTTGACGATGGTTACCGGTGTAATCTGGTTTCTGGATATGTTTTTTTGGAGTAAGCAACGACGAATTACTGCAGATAAGGCCTTACGTGATTTTGATGAGCGCAATACCAAATTAACCGCTGAAGGGATTCGTTTGCAAGAAGGCGGACGTGTCGAGCTGGAAGCCAACTTGTTGAAGCAACCGGCCTGGATAGAGTATTCCGGTAGTTTTTTTCCAGTGATTGCTCTGGTTTTTTTTCTGAGATCATTTTTATATGAGCCATTTAAAATTCCGTCGAGTTCAATGCTCCCGACATTATTTGTCGGTGATTTAATCTTGGTGAATAAATTTACTTACGGAATAAGATTACCCATTATTAATAAAAAAATAATCGCCATAAATAATCCGCAACGCGGCGATGTCATGGTGTTCAAATATCCTAAAAATCCGAGTTTGGATTACATTAAACGCGTCGTTGGTGTTCCGGGAGATAAAATCACTTATAGAAATAAGCGATTGTCGGTGAATGGTAAGGATATCTCCTACGAGGTCTTGCCGGATTTTTTGGATGATGAACGCTTAAGTTACTCCAGCCAATACAAAGAGAATTTAACCGGTACAAAGCATAGAATACTCAATGATGTACAAATGCCGGCTTTTGTAAGAAATCCAGATCAGTTCCCTTATCGGGAATTATGTAGTTACGATGAATCCGGATTCTCATGTACCGTGCCTGAGGCTCAGTATTTTATGATGGGAGACAACCGCGATAACAGTCTGGACAGTCGTTATTGGGGCTTCGTTCCTGATGAGAATATTGTTGGTAAAGCCTTCTTTATTTGGATGAACTTTAGCAATCCTAAACGTATCGGTGGTTTTTAATCATTAATTGGAACGAATAAACATGCAAAATAGTAATAATTACGCACTTCGCCGGCAGCGCGGTATATCGCTGACGGGCTTGATATTGACGTTAGGCGTTTTGGTATTTATCGCAATGTTGGCAGCGAAAGTAGTACCGACTGTCATCGAGTTTATGTCGATAAAAAAAGCCATGCAAACGGCGAAACAGTCAGGAACTACTGTCCGGGAAATACAAATGTCGTTTGATAAACAAAAAGAGGCGGGATATTTTGATGCCATCTCCGGTCGTGATTTATCTATCGTTAAAAATGGTGCAGACATTGAGGTGAGTTTTGCCTACACTAAAAAAATTCCTTTGTTCGGACCCGCCAGTTTATTATTTGAGTACACTGATACCACGGCAAAGAGTGGCGCTGCCACTAAAAAGCAGGATTAAACATATTTTATGAATCAACAATTGCTGCAAAAAAGACTAGGTTATCAGTTCAAAAATCCTGCTTTACTACAGCAGGCTTTGACACATCGCAGCCATAGTGTTTTGCATAATGAACGTTTAGAGTTTCTGGGCGATTCTATTTTAAATTGTGTGATTGCCTCCCTGTTGTTCGATAGTTTTGCGGATATAGATGAAGGTGATCTCTCTCGTGTGCGGGCAAATTTGGTGAAGCAGCAATCTTTGTATGAAGTTGCACAGCGCATAGAGTTGTCACAGTTTTTGCGACTGGGAGAGGGGGAGTTAAAGTCCGGTGGTTTTCGCCGCCCCTCAATTTTGGCTGATACTTTAGAGGCTTTGTTCGGAGCAATTTTTCTCGATGCGGGGTTCGATGCAGCGCGAGATGTTATTAAATTCTTATATGCACCGGTCTTGGTGTCGGTTGATCCTACGACTTTGGGCAAGGACGCAAAAACGCTTTTGCAGGAATTTTTACAGAGTAAAAAAATCGCTCTCCCTCAATATAACGTTGTCGCCACTCATGGTGCAGCACACAGTCAAGAGTTCGAAATTGAGTGCCTGGTTCCCAAGCTGGAAATCCAGGTATTTGGCGCCGGTGGTAGTCGTCGTGCAGGTGAGCAGGCGGCCGCGAAGTTGGCGTTAGAAACGGCGTTAGCGCTGCTATCGAAGACTCCTGCCGCACGTAAAAAAAGTAAACCACGGACTTCGCAATTGAAATTGGCTGGAATTGCCACGGTGCAAACTGACATAGCAGATGCTAGTCCATTAAAAAGTGCCACTGAAAACAAATCTTCGTTTGACTTGATGAACAGTCAAACCATCCCAGAAATAGCAACGCAGCATAAACCTTATCCCAAAACAGTATGACAGACTTATTAGATAACCCTGATTTTCGATGTGGTTACATCGCTATTGTTGGCCGTCCTAACGTTGGTAAATCGACGTTAATGAATGCACTGATTGGAGCAAAGGTAAGTATCACTTCAAGGAAGGCTCAAACAACACGGCATCGTATTACCGGAATTCAAACCAAAGACGAGACGCAATATATTTATGTTGATACGCCTGGTTTTCAGACGCGCCATGCCAATCCTTTAAATCGCACCTTAAATCGCACTGTGACCAACACGCTTACTGCGTCAGATGTCATTTTGTTTATTATCGAGGCGGGTACTTTCGGTCCGGCGGATCAACAGGTTGTTGATTTATTGCCGAAAAATGTGCCGTGTATTTTGGTGATTAACAAGTCTGACCGGGTCAAGGACAAGGCTGTGATGATGCCATTTGCGCAAAAAATCATGGCATTATTTCCTTTTGCTGCGGTGGTTCCCGTTTCTGCGACTTTGGGATTTCAGCTAGAGAATCTCGAGGGTGAGACAAAGAAATATCTCCCATTCAATCCCCCGGTCTTTGGCGCCGATGATATCACTGACCGCAGCGAGAAATTTTTAGCAACTGAGATCGTACGTGAAAAATTATTTCGTTTTGTCGGCGATGAACTTCCTTATACCAGCACGGTATTGATCGAAAAATTTGAGCAAGAAGGAAATTTACGGCGGATATTCGTCGCAATTTTAGTCGAGCGTGATGGCCATAAATCTATGGTGATTGGAAATAAAGGCGCGCGCCTTAAGGATATTTCCACACAATCCCGCCAGGATATGGAAAAGTTATTCGGTGGGCCGGTGTATCTGGAAATATGGATAAAGGTAAAGTCTGGATGGGCCGATAACGAAGCTGGTTTACGTGCTTACGGTTACGAATAGTTTAAAACCAATGGCGGCGCAGCAACTTGACCGGGCTACTGCTCTGCCACAACCCTTAATAGAAACAGCTAATCCTGTGGCAATTGTTGCTGCGCCTCGTGCTCGGATAGACAGGAAGGCACCGTCTAAAGATAGTCGCATCAATAGCCAGCCTGGTTTTGTACTTCATTCCTATCCGTATAAGGAAACCAGTTTAATTGTTGATGTTTTTAGCCGGGATTATGGTCGGGTTGCATTAGTCGCCAAGGGGGCAAAACGTCCGCACTCTCAATTACGCAATGTGTTGCAGACCTTGCAGCCGCTAAGTATGGGCTGGAGCGGAAAATCTGAAATACGTACGCTTATTTCTGCTGAGTGGGTAGGAGGAATGCTTCCGGTAGAAAAGTCTGCGTTGTTGTGTGGATTTTATTTGAATGAGTTGCTGGTAAAATTTCTCGTCCGCGACCAGCCACATCCTGTTTTATTCAATCAATATGTGTCGACGCTCATCGAGCTTGCGCATAACGAGCCTGCGGCCATCGTTCTCAGGAAATTTGAGTTAGTATTATTGCGCGAGTCCGGTCTCATAGGTGACCTCACCTACTGTACTGTTGTCAGGGAAAAGGTCGTGCCTGGGGCTTACTATGTCATTGATCCGGACACTGGAACGAGACCGGCACTGGTGTCGGATAAATCCCCTAAGGTATCCGGAAAAACCTTATTGGACATGCATAATGACGATTACCTTGATCCGGCGACCCAGTTGCAAAGCAAGATGTTAATGCGCTTTTTGCTGACACACCATCTGCATGGTACTCCTCTCAACACAAGACAAATTCTGATAGATTTGCATAAGCTATGAACATACATCAACAAACTCAATTGATTGACTTGGGTATTAATATTGATCATGTCGCCACATTGCGAAACGCCCGTGGCACCAGTTATCCCGATCCGTTGCAAGCGGCATTGATGGCGGAGGAAGCTGGGGCGGATTGCATTACACTGCATCTGCGCGAAGATCGCCGGCACATCAAAGATGCTGACGTGGAACGGATTCGCCCTCAATTAGTGACCAGAATGAATCTGGAAGCCGCAATTACTTCGGAAATGCTGGAATTTGCTTGTCATATCAAGCCACAGGATGTTTGTCTGGTGCCTGAGCGTCGCGCAGAGGTTACGACCGAAGGTGGGCTTGATGTGGTTCGATATTTTTCTCAGGTTCAGTCCGCTGTAAAGCAATTGAGCGCAGAGGGAATCCGGGTGAGTTTATTTATTGATGCCGCGCATGATCAGATTCAGGCAGCCAGTGAGGCTGGCGCCACGGTGGTCGAACTTCATACCGGGCGCTATGCCGATGCTGTAGATGCCAGGGCTCAGGAAATCGAGTTGTTGCGCGTGCAGGATGGTGTTCTGGCGGCCATAAAACGAGGTCTTAAGGTGAATGCCGGACATGGTTTGCATTATACGAACGTGCAAGCGATTGCTGCAATTCGAGAGATTTCTGAACTCAATATCGGTCATGCCGTTGTTGCCCAGGCTATTTTTGTCGGTTGGAAAAAGGCCGTGAGCGATATGAAAGCGATCATGGTGCAGGCAAGGTTAGCGGCCAAATGATTTTCGGCATTGGTACCGATATTGTTCAGATTGCGCGGATTGAGGCAGCGTTAGTGCGTAGCGGAGATCGGTTTGCTGAAAAGATACTTGGTATCGATGAGTTAGGTGTCTACCATGCCCGCAAGACCAAAGTAGACGCGCGCGGTCTGCGCTTTCTGGCGACCAGGTTTGCCGCTAAAGAAGCATTGTCCAAGGCATTAGGTTTGGGTATGCGAGATCCAATGAGCTGGCGCTCGGTTCAAACCTTAAATAATGCGGACGGTATGCCATTCATGATCGCAAGTGGTCGCTTATTTGATTGGATGGAGGCGCAAGGTTTAAGTGCACGCGTGACGGTTTCTGATGAAATGGATTATGCGCTTGCCTTCGTTATTGTTGAACAACGTTCAATTATTTGACATGGCCGATCTTCCCATTCCTGATGTGCGTGCATCGGTTCGCGAGACCGTCACAAAGTTGCCTAATTTACCTGGTGTCTATCGCTATTTTGATGCCCAAGACAACGTCTTATACGTAGGAAAAGCGCGTGATTTGAAGAAGCGAGTTTCTAGCTATTTTCAAAAAACCTTAAGTAGTCCACGCATTGCAATGATGGTGGAGAAAATAGCGCGTCTGGAAACCACTGTTACTCGTAGCGAAGCGGAAGCATTGATTTTAGAAAATAATTTAATTAAAGCGCTACGCCCCCGTTACAACATTTTATTTCGTGATGATAAATCTTATCCCTATCTGAAAATCACCAGGGAGCAGACCCCGAGAATGACGTATTACCGGGGCGCTGTGGATAAAAAACACCAATATTTCGGACCTTTTCCTTCCGCGTGGGCGGTCAAGGAGTCGATGCAACTCTTGCAAAAAATATTCCTGTTACGCAGTTGTGAAGATAGTGTATTTGCCAATCGCACCAGACCATGTCTGCTGCACCAGATTCATCGATGCAGTGCGCCATGCGTTGACATTATTTCACATGAGGATTATCTCAATGACGTCGATAACGCCGCTAAATTTCTGCGTGGGCGGCAGTCTGAAGTCATGCAAAACCTGGAATCGAAAATGCTAGGCTACGCCGAGCAACTTAAATTTGAGCAGGCGGCACTGGTGCGTAACCAGATGTCAGCGCTCTCAAAGATTTTGCATCAGCAAAGTATGGAAACAAACAGTGACAGTGATATCGATATTATTGCCGTCATTGTCGATGGCGGCAGGGCTTGCGTTAATTTGGCAATGGTGCGCGGCGGCCGGCATCTGGGCGACCGGGCGTATTTTCCGAGCCATGTTGAGGAGGCGCAGCTGGCAGCGGAAGAGCAGATCGAAGTTGAAATATTAACCGCGTTTCTTGCGCAGCACTATGCTGACCAGTCGATTCCTGCTGAACTGATACTTAATGTTGAGTTCGATGCGCCAGATTTGATGCTGGCCTTGATGGCGCAATGCGGTCATCGCATTCATTGTTCGTTTCAACCCCAGGAACAAAGGCGTGCCTGGCTGGAAATGGCGGTCAAGGGCGCACGACTGTCGCTAGCGCGTATGTTGTCTGAGCAAGGTTCGCAGCAAGCGCGTACGCGCGCCTTAGTAACGGCATTAGGGCTGGATATAGAAAATATTGATGAGCTGCGCGTTGAGTGTTTTGATATCAGTCATACGCAGGGTGAAGCCACACAGGCATCATGTGTCGTGTTTCATCACCATGCGATGCAAAATGCAGAGTACCGACGTTTTAATATTAACGGCATTATTCCGGGGGATGATTATGCTGCGATGCGTCAGGTAATTTATCGCCGTTATGAAAAAATGGCAGTCGGTGAAAATCTGGGCGAGAGCGGACTCTCAGATGCTAAAGTAACGCGCATCATGCCGGACATCGTATTAATTGATGGCGGTAAAGGACAGGTTGAGGTGGCGCGCCAGGTCTTCGTCGAGTTAGGGCTGGATATCAGTCTTATTGTCGGCGTAGCAAAAGGCGAGGGACGCAGAGTTGGTCTGGAGACCTTGGTTTTTGTTGATGGGCGAGCATCGAGAGAATTAGGTAAGGACTCTGCTGCATTGATGTTGGTGGCGCAAATTCGTGATGAAGCGCATCGGTTTGCGATTACGGGGATGCGTGCGAAACGCGCAAAGTCAAGGCAGACTTCGCAGCTGGAAGAAATTGAAGGGATCGGCCCTAAGCGCAGGCAGCGCTTGCTGGTGCGTTTTGGCGGTTTAAAAGGCGTTGCCGACGCCAGCGTAGAGGATCTGATCGCGGTGGAGGGTATATCGCGCCAACTGGCAGAAGAAATCTATAAGCGTATGCGCTAATGCCTATGAATGTTCCTATTTTCACACCTGCAAAAATATCGTTTAATCTCATCCGGACGCAATATAGTTAATGTGCGTCTGCTAGCGGGACTGCCTGTCTCTGCAATTTTTTTATTGTCAAAGGGCATAGGCAAATATAATACAAAGATTCAATTTAGTGACTGAAAAATATGCCGTTTAATTTTCCTATTCTTCTTACCTGGTTGCGGGTGGCGCTGATTCCTTTAGTGGTTGGCGTATTTTATTTGCCAAATAATTGGTTAAGCCCATTTGAAAAAGGCGTTGCGTCAACAGCAGTTTTTGTAATTGCCGCAGTGACTGACTGGTTTGATGGTTTTTTGGCGAGGCGCTGGAACCAAACATCGGCATTCGGTGCTTTTCTTGACCCTGTGGCGGATAAGTTGATGGTTGCCGGAGCTTTGTTGGTGTTGATGGAATTTCGGCAAGTTGAATATATCGCCATTATTGCTTTCATTATTATCGGTCGTGAAATCACTATTTCTGCTTTACGAGAGTGGATGGCGCAAATCGGCGCATCGAAATCTGTTGCAGTGAGTTCGCTTGGGAAAATCAAGACGGCAGCGCAAATGACGGCCATTCCGATGTTGTTATTTGATAAGGTGCTGTTTGCAAGCATAGACACTCACTATTGGGGGCAGTTACTATTATGGATAGCCGCAGCACTTACTTTGTGGTCGATGTTTTATTATCTGCGCAAAGCATGGCCACTGATTAAAGAGAATGCCGGTCACTTACCTTAATCAGATATGACCAGGCTTGCAGTTGGAAAATGCCAGTTTAATCAAAATGACTTGACAGTAAAAATGGCTGATATATAATGTGCGCCTGTTGTTGATGCGGGAGTAGCTCAGTTGGTAGAGCGCAACCTTGCCAAGGTTGAGGTCGAGAGTTCGAGCCTCTTCTCCCGCTCCAGTAATTGATTGGTAGTTTGGCGTAGTAAAGTAACGAGGTAAATGCGGGAGTAGCTCAGTTGGTAGAGCGCAACCTTGCCAAGGTTGAGGTCGAGAGTTCGAGCCTCTTCTCCCGCTCCAGTAATTGATTAGTAGTTTGGCGTAGTAAAGTAATGAGGTAAATGCGGGAGTAGCTCAGTTGGTAGAGCGCAACCTTGCCAAGGTTGAGGTCGAGAGTTCGAGCCTCTTCTCCCGCTCCAGATTTAAAGGGAAGCGAAGCTTCCTTTTTTTGTTGTCAGTTGTACCGCGTTCTTAATCCTAGTTATTGTTTTAACTAAGCTGCAATAAGAATAGCAACCCCTGGCGGGGTAGCAAAGTGGTTATGCAGCGGCCTGCAAAGCCGTTTACGCCGGTTCGATCCCGACCCCCGCCTCCAGTTTACAGATGGCACTTGTAAGTGTTTTCGAAAAGATATTAAACTTGATAAGATTTTTTATTCTATTCATGTGCAGCGAGTCAGGTGATGTGAGTGATTAATAATGCGATACAAGATGTATGCACTATTGGAAATAAAATTGATTCGAGTAAAGTGGTAATAAATTTTTAATCGTTTATTCAACGGAGTGTTTTTACGTTGATGCATCGAAGATTTAAAATTTAGTGTGGCCCGGGTGGTGAAATCGGTAGACACAAGAGACTTAAAATCTCTCGACTTATGGTCGTGCCGGTTCAAGTCCGGCCCCGGGCACCAAAGACAATCAGCGCATCGCGCTATAAAACCCTATAATCCTAGAGAAATCAAAGGTATATGGGGTTTTTTTTGTTTGTTGAAAATCGCAAATGGCTGCTTTAAAACACAATTTTCTGTTATCCATTCCCCAAAATTTCTCCACAAATTCTTCAAAGCCTATTACTATTTTCGGATTGATTTAACTCTCCCGATATTGCAGTGATCCCAGGCATTGAAGTTGTGGTAGCTCGTGGAAGTGTGACTTGAGATTATTTGATTAAATACAGTTATGGGAGATATTATGCGAGTGTCGTTATTCATTGTCCTGTTGCTGCTGTATGCCCATCCTGCGCTCGCGGTGCTGGGTGGATCGCCTACTGAGTTTGGAGTACAAAGCAGTGCTCGTAAAGCCCGGGCGCTAGTTGTTCTGACTCGTCAAAATTATCGTATTCATGAAAGCACGCTAGCTTCCGGTACCTTGCTTCGTGAATACGTTGCAAGTAGCGGTGTGGTATTCGCCTTGAGTTGGCGTGGCCCTTTTTTACCGGACCTTCAGACATTGTTAGGAGCACATTTCAACACGATGGTGACGGCGGCGCATACAGTGCCAAGAGCGGGGCATTCACAGTTGCGGGTGGAGCGACCGGAAGTTGGCATTGTGTCAGGTGGTCACCTGAGGGCTTTTGAGGGGCGTGCCTGGATGTTGAGCGAGTTTCCGCCTGGGTTCACACTTGATGATATCCAGTAAGGCGGGTGAAGCGATGATGAATCACAACGATGTTGTTTGCAAAGTACGGAGGCTTGCCCTCATAAATCAGTATGGCATTGCGCTTGTCTGTGCCTTATTTTGCTTATTGCTGAGCTCTTGCGGGGGCGGTATTGCAGCAGGTACAGCATCAGGTGGTGCCGTTGTGGCGCCGGGTGGCGTGCCATCTGCGATCGTTGCTAACTCGATAGCTATCGTGGTGGACAACGGTCCGCTGGGATTTAAAGGTAGTATCAATCAAGCGTATGTCAGCGTCACTGTATGCCGCCCAGATACGAGCGTGTGTCAAACCATTGACCACATTTTGCTTGATACCGGATCTTTTGGTTTGCGTCTCATTTCTCCGGGGATATTGAATGCAGAGTTGCGGCTGCCGCCAGTTGCCACTAGTAGCGGGTTGGCGGTGGCGGAGTGTGTGCAATTTGCCAGCGGTTATCAATGGGGCGCGGTGAGGCAGGCGGATATAAAAATGGGGAGTGAAATCGCCAGCGCACTTCCGGTTCATATCATCGCTGATCAGGCTGCAGATTATCTCCACGTTCCGGGCGACTGCTCCAGTGGCGGTGCCAATATTGGTTCAGTCGCGGCTCTGGGCGCCAATGGCGTGTTGGGTGTGGGTCTGTTTAAAGAGGATTGTGGTAATGCTTGTGTCAGTGCAGCTATTTCTGGTACCTATTATGCTTGCGATGCCATCAACTGTGTATCGATTTCCTTGCCTTTAGCGCGGCAAGTGTCTAACCCTGTCGCATCATTTGTTAAAAATAATAACGGCGTGTTGCTGATCATGCCAGAAGTTGCGGTCGGAGGGGTCAGTTCACTCACTGGATCCCTGATTTTTGGCATTGATACCGAAGCTAATAATTTGCTTGGGAGTGCCACTATCTATCATGCCAATAACGTCGGAAATATTATAACCACGTACAACGGTAAGGAGTTGACTTCAAGTTTTCTTGATAGTGGCTCAAATGGCTATTTTTTTGACGACAAAAATATTCGTGCATGTACTGTATCAAGCAGTTTTTATTGCCCGCCCGGCCTGTTGACGCTCAATGCCATTAACAGCTCTGATGACCGGAGTAGCTCGGGGCCGGTTGTCATTAAACTCGAAAGCGTGGATGCCTTGAGCGCTGATATAAGCGCCGCATATATTGGCGGTGCAGGCAGCGGGATTTTAGAGGGATTTAATAGTAATGGTTTCGACTGGGGTTTGCCGTTCTTTTTTGGACGCCGGGTGTTTGTTGCTATACAAGGGGCAAATACTATCAAGGGGCGGCCGCCGTATTTTGCTTATTGATTTATGCTGGTGGTGAATAGCCGGCATAAATAAAATATAAAATCGCCTTCGTCTCATGACGTGCGTTTTTTATTGCTGATAAACTGATGGTTTTTATTTTGAATAAAGCAGATGGAAGCGACCAAAGTTATAGAGTTTGAACGTCCTCAGATGGACATCGGCAGCAGTTGTACTGCGGCGGCATGGGCGCGAGTCCCGGAGGTCCCGGGCTCGGCTGAAAAGCAGCGGCTCAAAACGCGCATCAGGCAGCTACTCATTGAAAAACAAGCCGTGCTGGTGGCGCACTATTATGTTGATGCGGAATTGCAAGATCTGGCTGAAGAGACGGGGGGCTGTGTTTCCGACTCTTTGGAGATGGCAAGATTTGGCCGTGATCACCCTGCCAAGACCTTGATCGTTGCCGGTGTGAAGTTCATGGGGGAAACCGCCAAGATACTGAGCCCGGAGAAAACAATTTTGATGCCGGATCTGGATGCAACCTGCTCACTTGATTTGGGTTGCCCGGCAGGCGAATTTGCGGCATTTTGTGATGCGCACCCTGATCGCACGGTGGTGGTGTATGCCAATACCAGTGCTGCGGTTAAAGCGCGTGCCGATTGGATGGTGACTTCCAGTATTGGCTTGGATATCGTTGCCCACTTACATGCCGAGGGTAAAAAAATATTATGGGCGCCCGACAAGCATTTGGGTGGCTATATTCAGCAAAAAACCGGTGCGGATATGCTGCTTTGGCAGGGCTCCTGTCTGGTGCACGATGAATTTAAAGGAGTGGAGCTCGAGACGCTGAAAGCTGAGCATCCAAACGCAAAAGTGTTAGTGCATCCTGAATCGCCGGCCTCAGTTGTGGCTCTGGCCGATATGGTCGGTTCGACCTCGCAAATGATTCATGCCGCCATGACAATGGATGCGCAAGAGTTCATTGTTGCAACTGACAATGGGATTTTGCACAAAATGAAAATGGCCGCCCCGGGGAAGGATTTTATCGTGGCTCCCACCGCTGGCAATAGCGCTACCTGCAAGAGTTGTGCCCATTGTCCATGGATGGCAATGAACGGTTTAGCCAACTTGTTGTCGGCATTGGAAACCGGAAGCGGTGAGATACAGGTGGAGTCTGTTGTTGGTCAAAAAGCGAAGCTTTGCATAGATCGCATGCTAGATTTTGCAGCGGCGAAAAAAGCCAATGTGCACCCCGGTGCCGATCTGGCAAAAGAGCAAGCCTTGTTTTCCGGTATTGGCCCGGCATAGTGACGAGATAAAATATGACTAGTAATTTACAAAATTTATTTACCCCATTCGATGTCGCTCTGGCCGATGCTTTGCAGCGTAACGTTACCGCTGCATTGGAAGAAGATGTCGGTGCTGGAGATTTTACCGGGAAGCTGGTGCCATCTGATCAGCGAGTGCAGGCGCAGGTGATTGTGCGTGAACAGGCGGTGCTGTGCGGTGCGCCCTGGTTTGATGCGGTGATGCTGGCCCTGGATTCCTCTATTCAGATTGATTGGCAATATGCTGAAGGTGATCTGATGAGTGCCGATAGTATAGTCTGTAAAATTGAGGCACCGGCCCGCGCGCTATTAACTGCCGAGCGTAGTGCCTTGAATTTTTTGCAGCTGTTGTCGGCGGTTGCCAGCGTTACCCGCGAATATGTCCATATCATCGAAGGAACCAAGGCGCGCATACTTGACACTAGAAAGACCTTGCCGGGTTTGCGTCTGGCGCAAAAGTATGCGGTAAGAGTCGGCGGAGGGAAAAATCAACGTCTGGCGTTATACGACGGTATCCTGATCAAGGAAAATCATATTGCCGCGGCCGGCGGTGTAGAGGCGTCGTTACGTGCTGCCCAAGCCTTGCAGGCCGATGTCAGTATCCAGGTTGAAGTGGAAAACATCGATCAGTTGCAACAGGCTTTGCAGTCGGAGGCGACCTCAATTTTACTGGATAATTTTAGCCTGCAGATGATGCGTGAGGCGGTCGGTATTAATGCTGGCCGTGCTTTACTGGAGGCTTCCGGAGGTGTCGACAGGCAATCAGTAAGAGCGATTGCTGAAACCGGTGTTGATCGTATTTCTATCGGTGGTTTAACCAAGGATGTTAAAGCGACTGATTATTCCTTGCGTATCGTCTGATTGATCTGACCTGAGTGGCAAGAACCTTGCTCAAATGTCGTCATGAAATGCCCGATCAATGCGCCCGTCCAAATGTTTTGGGCGGGCGCATTGATCGTTGTATACCGTCAACGCCGGCGCTTATTTTTTGCGTTTTGGTGACAATACCGTCGCTAGCGCCTTAGGCATGGTGTCAGGATAGTCGCGACTAAAGTGCAGTCCGCGGCTTTCTCGTCTGGATAGCGCGCTATTCACGATCAATGACGCCACTTCAACCAGATTGCGCAGTTCCAGCAGATTATTGGTGATGCGAAAATTAGCGTAGTACTCGTCTATCTCTTCCTTGAGTAATTTGATGCGGTGTTTGGCGCGCTCGAGTCGTTTGGTGGTGCGAACGATGCCTACGTAATTCCACATGAAGCGACGCAGTTCATCCCAGTTATGGGCAATAACGACTTCTTCGTCGGCATCTGAGACCCTGCTTTCGTCCCAGTCAGGTAAGTAGGGCAGTGCGATGAGGTCTTGGGCTTCAATATGTTGTGCCGCGGCTTTGCCAACCACCAGGCACTCTAATAACGAATTGCTGGCGAGCCGATTGGCTCCGTGCAAACCAGTGTAGGCGGTTTCGCCGACAGCATATAAGCCGGGCAGGTCGGTTCGCCCTGTGGTGTCGGTAACGATGCCACCGCAAGTAAAGTGCACCGCCGGCACCACGGGAATGGCTTGTTTGGTAATGTCTATTCCTAGTTCAAGGCAACGGGCATAGATAGTGGGGAAATGCTCTTTCAAAAATTCCGGCGTCTGATGACTAATGTCCAGCTCGACATAATCAAGACCACGTTTTTTCATCTCAAAATCGATCGCTCTGGCCACGACATCACGCGGCGCCAATTCGGCTCTGTCGTCATGCTCCAGCATGAAGCGAGTGCCAGCGGCTGCACCGGCTTCTGCCGGCAACTTCAGTAAGCCACCTTCGCCCCGCACTGCTTCTGTGATCAGAAATGACTTGGCATACGGATGATACAAGCAGGTTGGATGAAACTGCATAAACTCCATATTCGCAACGCGACATCCGGCGCGCCATGCCATTGCTATGCCGTCTCCCGTCGCTGTATCTGGATTCGTCGTATATAAATAAACCTTGCCGGCGCCGCCTGTTGCCATCACCGTGTGCTGCGCAGCAAAGGTGTGCACTTCGCCACTTTTAACATCTTGAACATACAGTCCAAGACAGCGTGGCGGTAACGAGGTATCGCCAATTTTGGTCGAGGTAATGACGTCAATGGCGTAATGATGTTCAAAGAGGCTGATATTCGGGTGTGAGCGCACCAGTTGCTCCAGGGTGACCTGTACCGCGTGTCCGGTGGCATCTGCCGCATGAATAATGCGTCGTTGGCTGTGCCCGCCTTCGCGAGTTAAATGGAAACCCAGTTCCGCTTCGTTATCGCGGGTAAAGGGTACTCCTTGTTCAATCAGCCAGTCTATCGCTTCACGCCCATGTTCGATAATGTAACGGGTTGCGCCTTCGTCGCACAGGCCGCCGCCGGCGATCAGTGTGTCCGAAATATGCTGTTCGTGGCTGTCACCAGAATCAAGGACGGCGGCGATGCCTCCTTGTGCCCAGGCACTGGCCCCATCGAGTAAAGTGCGCTTCGAAATAACGGCGACTTTACGTGTTTTTGCTAAATGCAGCGCTACCGATAAACCTGCCAGACCACTGCCTACAATTGCCACGTCAAATTTCATCATAAAAACATACCGTAAAGGTTAAGCGGAGATTGCGCTGTAAGGGTTAGACTATATGTCATTTCCGGATAATCTGAAAAAGCGCACTCGGTTAAAAATTAATCAGCAACGATGACCGGTTTAACTTTGGCTGCCGCTGCTTTGGCAAGTTGTCGCGCTGTGTCAGTATCTTTAGCTCTGGCCAGTGCAACACCCATGCGACGACGGCTAAAAGATTCTGGCTTGCCAAACAGGCGAATATCGACGCCCGGTGTTTGCAGTGCTTCCGCCACGCCTTCAAAGGCAATCGCTTTGTGGTTGTGTTGTCCGTAGATAACCGCCGAAGCCGAAGGCGTGTGCATCGTCACATCGACCGGCAAGCCAAGTATGGCCTTGGCGTGCAATTCAAGCTCATTTTGAAACTGACTGACTAGTGTCACCATGCCTGTATCATGCGGTCGCGGGCTGACCTCTGAAAACCATACCATGTCATCCTTGACGAATAGTTCTACGCCAAATAAGCCTAGACCGCCAAGATCATCGGTAACTTTTTTTGCGATGTCTCTGGCGCGCTCCAGAGCGATCGCATGCATCGCTTGCGGCTGCCATGACTCGACATAGTCACCTTGAACCTGAACATGCCCTATCGGCTCGCAAAAATGCGTTTCGATCTCGCCGCTGGCGCCAATCGCCCTTACCGTCAGCTGGGTAATTTCGTAATCGAAATCGATGAAACCCTCAACAATCACGCGACCGGCGTTAACCCGTCCACCTGAGGCGGCGTAATCCCATGCGGCTTCGACTTCGCTAGCGCTGTCTATTTTCGACTGGCCCTTGCCCGATGAAGACATGACTGGCTTGATAATGCAAGGAAATCCAATTTCAGCGCAGGCTTGCTGCAGTTCCAGCAGATTGTCAGCGAAACGATATGCGGAGGTCGGAATCGACAAGGTTTCTGCCGCCAATCGACGTATCCCTTCCCGGTTCATCGTTAGCCAAGCAGCGCGCGCGGTCGGAATTACTTTCACTTTGCCGGCCTTCTCCAGTTCAAGCAATGTCGCTGTCGCGATTGCTTCGATTTCCGGCACGACTAAGTCCGGTTGTTCCAGTGCGATCAGTTTTGCCAGTGCCACACCATCCGTCATGTCAATGACATGGGCGCGGTGGGCGACCTGATGGCCTGGCGCGTTTTCGTAACGGTCTACCGCGATGACTTCCACGCCCAGACGCTGCAAGGAAATAATCACTTCCTTGCCTAACTCTCCTGAACCCAGGAGCATGACTTTGGTACTGTGAGCGGAGAGCGGTGTGCCGATTCGTTGAATGGTTGTCATCTTGTGCAGAAAAATAAAGTGGTTGGGATAGCTGGCGTAATTGTGGCGCGTTCAATTTTTACTTTAACAGCGCATCATTTACTTGATGCGAAATTATACTTTTGATTTTGTGAATGGAATATTAGAAGTCGCCAAAGAAAGCATGTAAATTGCTTGACACAAGGCTTTGGCGCTTGATCTAATACCGCATGCAGATTTTCTGCCTATCGTAATAGATGAGCGACTAACAACATACAATCGAAGACATCGTTGCGAAGTTAAACTTTTTCGAGGGGGCGTAAGTGAATAAAACTGAATTAATCGATCATATTGCTAAGACAGCCGACATTTCGAAAGCAGCGTCATCACGCGCGTTGGATGCCTTGATCGGTGCAGTAAAGGGAACATTAAAAAAAAATGGTACTGTGACTTTAGTCGGTTTCGGTACGTTTTCTGTCGGTAAGCGTGCCGCCAGAACAGGCCGGAATCCGCGTACCGGTGAAGCAATTAAAATCAAAGCTGCCAAAGTTCCTAAATTTAAACCTGGCAAAGCTTTGAAAGATGCTGTAAACTAATCGACTTCGTGGTGCGGTGACAAGCGCCATGATGTTTGTCAGTTGAATGAGATGGGGCGCTTAGCTCAGTTGGTAGAGCGGAGCCCTTACAAGGCTTAGGTCGGGAGTTCGAGCCTCTCAGCGCCCACCATTGAATCGACAAGCAATAAGCAGCAAAAATTAGGAGTGGTAGTTCAGCTGGTTAGAATACCGGCCTGTCACGCCGGGGGTCGCGGGTTCGAGTCCCGTCCACTCCGCCAAAATCTAAAAGGCGAACGAAAGTTCGCCTTTTTTCATATTCGGTAACAGTTTGTTCTAGTGATCGGTTGAGCATGTTTGAATATATTCGTACCCACCAGCGCATCATGCAGCTGCTTTTGCTGCTAATTATCTTCCCATCGTTTGCTTTTTTCGGCATAGAAAGCTTTACCCGCTCCAGCGGATCGGGTGCGGCGGTTGCTACCGTTGCGGGTCAGAATATTAGCCAGCAAGAATTTGACGTCGCACAGCGCGAACAGTTGGATCGCTTGCGTCAGACTTACGGTCCTCAATTTGATTCGAAAATGTTAAGTACGCCCGAAGCCAGGCAAAACATTTTAGATGAATTGATCTCACGTAAGGCCTTGGCGGTCGAGGTTCTCAATAATCATTTGTCGGTTAGCGATCAAAGTCTCCAGCAAAATATCTTATCGACTCCGGGTTTGGTGAAGCCGGACGGTAGTTTCGATTCTGACCGTTACAAGAGTTTATTGGCCGGGCAAGGAATGACGCCGGCAATGTATGAACAGCGTCTGCGCCAGGATTTGGCATTGCAGCAGTTATTAAGTGCAGTACAGAACACGGTGATTTTGCCCAAGACAATCGCCGAACGCATTGCTGCTATTTACGAGCAGGAACGTGAAGTGCAAAAGTTAGATTTCAAAGCGGCTGACTATGTAGCAAAAGTGAAAGTCACTGATGTGATGGTGCAAGCTTATTACGAAAAAAATGCAAGTCAGTTTGAAATTCCAGAATTAATTAAAGCCGAATATGTGGTGCTTAATGATGACGCTTTAGGTGCGCAAATTTCTGTTTCCGAGGCAGATATTCAAGCGCATTATGAGCAGAATAAGAATAGCTTTGCCACCGAAGAGCAGCGTCGCGCGAGTCATATTCTGATTTCCGTGAAAAAAGATGCCAGCACTGCTGATATCGCCAGCGCCAAAACTAAAGCTGAAAAAGTATTGGCCGCAGTGCGTAAAAATCCTGAAGGCTTTGCCAAGCTCGCTAAAGAAAATTCTCACGATACCGGCTCTGCAGAGCGCGGCGGTGATCTTGATTTTTTTGCTAAAGGGGCGATGGTCAAACAGTTTGAAGATGCTGCTTATAAGCTGAAGCAAGGTGAGATCAGTGATTTGGTTCAGTCTGATTTCGGTTTCCATATTATTCAGCTGACAGCGATTAAGCCTGCCTCCATCAAGTCTCTGGACCAAGTCAAAGGACAAATTTCAGCTGAAATAAAAAAACAAAAAGCCGCCAAGGCATACGCAGAAGCGGCAGAGATTTTTACCAATACAGTGTATGAGCAATCGGACAGTTTAAAGGCCGTGGCGGATAAGCTGAAATTGAAAATTGAAGTTGTTGCATCATTAAGTCGTCAGCCGAATCCCTCAATTCCTGCAACTGTTCCTGTGAATAATGCTAAATTTTTGAAGGCGATATTTTCAGAAGATTCATTACA
Organism: Burkholderiales bacterium; assembly: GCA_038330335.1. Classification (GTDB taxonomy): domain Bacteria; phylum Pseudomonadota; class Gammaproteobacteria; order Burkholderiales; family Burkholderiaceae_D; genus Undibacterium. Next base: position 56,290 of record JBBQNW010000001.1, read on the forward strand.
GAAAAAACACAATACAGAAGCGGTGGAAGTTGCACCAAGAGTGTTAATCGCCGGTAGAGTCGTTGAGTATAAGGCAGCGAGTAAGCGTCCGTTGGCTGAAGTAAGGTCGCAAATTGAGGCGAGGGTGATTCAGGTGGAAGCTGCAGCCCTGGCGAAAAAAGCCGGAGAGTCAGCCTTGCTTGCTTTGAAGGTAGCCGATAATGTTACTGGCTTTTCTGAGCCAAAACTTGTTTCTCGTTTAAAAAATCAAGGTGTCGCAAATGAAGTGCTGGCTTCGGTGATGAAAGCGGACATCCAAAAATTACCTGCTTTTGTTGGGGTTGATGTCGCTGGCACAGCTTACTCGGTATATAGGATAGGAAAAGTGACTGTGGGGACTCCTGATCCGGCAAGACGCACATCCGAGAAACAGCAAATTGCCAGTGTTGTTTCTCAGCAAGATACGTATTCGTATATCGAAGCGCTTAAGAAAAAATCTAAAGTGACGATAAATAAGGCCGCAATGTCGGCGACAAGTGTAGTCGCAGAGTAGTTAATTGCCGAGTGTTTCAGGAAAAAAGCGGCATCAAATTGATGCCGCTTTTTTTGTTTATCGGTCCCGCCCTGAAATAGCTTGTCAGTAAGATGACTTATTTTAAGGAGAGCGAAGATGGCAGAGGAAATTAAGCGTAGTCAGCGATCATGGAATGGCTTGTAAACTGGGGGTGGTCAGCGCTGTTGAAAAGGTCAAATGACCTACACCAGGCTCAGAACAAGTACGGCATTCAGGAGCGCTTATGGCGTTAGCATGCTTACCCAGGTATGGCCGGCAAGACTGGAGTGTACTGGCACTATCATTCATCAAGCGGCAATCAGCACTGCAATCATATTACAAGCCAAGAAACTGAAAAAAGCCTAAACTTATAAGTCTATTTCAGGACGGGTCAATCAAAACCCCCTTCACGGCTGTTCCTTTCCTTGGCTAAAGGCATTGAATATTAATGGTAAGCCAGTAATATTTGATTTGAATCAATGTGGCCAGGGCTAAGATTGTTATTCTTAAATATAATTTTTTCAACCGAGTGAGATCATGACTTTAACCAAAGAAAACACATACAACTACCGTGTTGTACGCCAATTTTCTGTCATGGCAGTAGTTTGGGGCGTAGTCGGCATGCTTGTAGGCGTGGTGATTGCTTCTCAACTTGCCTGGCCGGAATTTCTAGGCGGTATCCCCTGGCTTAGCTATGGGCGCTTGCGCCCTTTGCATACGAACGCTGTTATTTTTGCGTTTGGTGGCTGCGCATTGATGGGGACGTCTTACTATGTCGTGCAGCGCACCTCGAATGTTCGCCTGTTCGGGGGGGCATTGGCCGAGTTCACTTTTTGGGGATGGCAACTGGTTATCCTTGCTGCCGCGATCTCACTTCCGCTCGGATATACCCAGGGTAAGGAATATGCTGAACTCGAGTGGCCGATTGATATCTTGATCGCTCTGGTCTGGGTTGCCTACGCCGTAGTATTTTTTGGAACTTTGGCAAAACGTAAGGTTGAGCACATCTATGTGGCGAACTGGTTCTACGGTGCTTTCATTGTCGCTGTGGCGGTCTTGCATATCGTAAATAGTGCGGCAATTCCTGTGTCCTTTTTGAAGTCTTATTCTGCTTATGCTGGTGTGCAGGATGCGATGGTGCAATGGTGGTACGGTCACAATGCGGTCGGATTCTTTTTGACTGCCGGCTTTTTGGGCATGATGTATTACTTTATACCTAAACAAATTGAGCGCCCTGTCTATTCTTACCGTTTGTCTATCGTGCATTTTTGGGCACTGATTTTTACTTACATGTGGGCAGGTCCGCATCATTTGCATTACACCGCTTTGCCTGACTGGGCACAGTCTATCGGTATGGTGTTTTCCCTAATTTTGCTTGCACCTTCCTGGGGTGGTATGGTGAACGGCATTATGACTTTGTCTGGCGCCTGGAGTAAATTGCGCTCAGATCCTATCTTACGTTTCTTAATCGTGTCGCTGTCGTTTTATGGTATGTCGACCTTTGAAGGCCCGATGATGGCAATTAAGACTGTGAACGCTTTATCTCATTACACCGATTGGACCGTAGGTCACGTTCACTCAGGAGCCTTGGGTTGGGTAGGCTTTATTACCATCGGTAGTTTGTATTATCTGATTCCCCGCTTATTCGGCCAGACGCAAATGTACAGTAAGCGCCTAATTGAGGTGCATTTCTGGGTCGCGACTATTGGTGTTGTTTTGTATATCGCGTCGATGTGGATCGCCGGTGTTATGCAGGGCTTAATGTGGCGTGCGGTGAATGAAGACGGCACCTTAACTTATACCTTTGTCGAAGGCGTGAAGGCAACCTATCCATACTATGTCATTCGGGTTACCGGTGGCTTGATGTATCTGAGCGGCATGTTGTTGATGGCTTATAACGTCGCAAAAACATTGATGGCAGCCAAGCCAGTCAATAACGCGATCCCGGCCTTGCATGTGGCAGCAACACATGCTCCGGCACATGCATAAATCAGAGATATCAATAGGAGAATACTGATGCGAAATTTTACTCATGATTTGATAGAACGAAATGTTGGACTGTTGCTGGTACTGGTGATATTGACGATTAGTGTCGGTGGACTGGTAGAAATTGTTCCATTGTTTTTTCAAAAATCGACCACTGAACCTGTTGCCGGCATGCAGCCGTATTCGGCGCTGCAACTTACCGGCAGGGATATTTATTTACGTGAAGGTTGCTATAATTGTCATTCGCAAATGATACGTCCGTTCAGGGCGGAGACAGAGCGTTATGGCCACTATTCGGTCGCTGGTGAGTCTGTTTATGATCATCCTTTTCAGTGGGGTAGTAAGCGTACTGGCCCTGATTTGGCACGCGTAGGCGGGCGCTATAGTGACTCCTGGCATCAGGATCACCTGAACAACCCCCGTGCTGTGGTGCCTGAGTCCAATATGCCTGCGTATTCATGGTTGGCGAACGCAAAACTGGATCCTGAAGCAGTTGCGCCAAAGCTGCGAGTAATGAAAACGCTGGGTGTGCCGTATACCGAGAAGCAAATTTCTGAGGCATCAAGCGAATTAACAGATAAAACGGAACTTGATGCACTGATTGCGTATCTACAGGTTTTAGGCACCGCAATTAAAAACAAAAACTAATTCACATTCGATCGCTTTTAGAGGAGTAAGTATGAACTTCACAATACTTAGCAGCATAGTGACAGTGATTAGCATGGTGGTTTTTATCGGCATTATTTATTGGGCGTTTAGTTCCAAGAATAAAGCGCGCTTTGAAGAGATAGCACGCATGCCAATTGATAATGAGAATGGAAAATAGTCATGGCAGATTTTTTTAGTGAATGGTGGAGTATCGCGATCTCTATCGTGGTGATGATCAGCATTGCAGCTTGTGGCTTGTTGTTGTGGTCGCAGTCAAAAGTTAAGGTGAAACTGGGGCTGGATGGTAAACCGTTGCCAGCCGAGACTACCGGACATGTGTGGGATGGTAACTTGATGGAGCAGAACAATCCTTTGCCAAGGTGGTGGATGTGGTTGTTTTATCTCACGATTATCTTTGCAGTGGGCTATCTCATAGTGTATCCGGGTCTTGGGAGCATGCAAGGCAGTTTTGGCTGGAGTCAAGCTGGCGCTTATGAAAAAGAAATCAAAGAGGGCGAGCAGCAATATGGTCCGATCTTTAATAAGTTTTTAAATATGGAAATTTCCGCAGTGTCGAAAGATCCGCAAGCAATGGAAATCGGGCAGCGTTTATTTTTGAATAACTGCTCCCAATGCCATGGCTCGGATGCAATGGGCGGAAAAGGCTACCCAAATCTTACGGATAACGATTGGCTGTACGGTGGTGATCCGCAAACCATTAAGACGACACTTATGCAGGGACGTCATGGACAAATGCCTCCGATGGGAGCCGCTGTTGGCTCGGATGATGATGTGCGTAACGTTGCTAATTACGTATTGAGTTTATCGAATACTGCACATGATCCGATTAAAGCGGCACTGGGTAAGTCTAAATTTGCAGCCTGCGCGGCATGTCACGGCGCGGAAGGAAAAGGGACGCAGGCTTTGGGCGCGCCTAACCTGACCGATAAAATTTGGCTGTATGGCGGCGGTATCGATAATGTCATGGAAACTATTAATAAAGGCCGCAATAACCAGATGCCTTCCAGGGCTTCTTTAGGCGATGCCAAGATACATTTGCTGACTGCTTACGTATGGGGTTTGTCACATAACGGTAACGCCAATGTATCCGATGCAGAAGCCGGTGCCATTAAGCAAATAGCTAACGCTGGTGTTGTTGGCAATGTTGATAAAAGTTCTGCAAGCGGCGAAGCCGTAAAATAAATACGTCATCTGAAATAAGTCAGGCATTAAAGTGAAAATTATACCGATAGTCCCAGTGCCAATCGAAGAAGTGGAAATGGCATTGTTTGAAGAACGTAGGAAAATATATCCTAGGTCCCAAAAAGGCTGGTTTGGGTCGTGGCGCTGGGTATTGGTATTTTTTACACAAGTACTATTTTACGGGACTGCCTGGTTAAACTGGAATGGCAGGCAAGCCGTTTTATTTGATTTGGTGACGCGCAAATTTTATATCTTTGGAATGGTGCTTTGGCCGCAAGATTTTATTTATCTGGCGGTATTGCTAGTGATATCTGCCCTGTCATTGTTCTTATTTACGGCGATAGCAGGGCGAGTTTTTTGTGGTTATGCCTGTCCGCAAACTGTCTACACAGAAATTTTTATGTGGATAGAAAAAAAGATTGAGGGCGAGCGTAATGCGCGTATCAAACTGGACGCCGCGCCCATGTCTTTGCATAAATTCACATTGAAATTTGCTAAGCATGCGGCATGGCTAGCGCTCGCTTTATGGACTGGTTTTACATTTGTTGGATATTTCACCCCGATTCACTTTCTGGCGGAAGAAGTCCTTTCTTTTTCGCTTGGTCCATGGGAAGTTTTTTGGCTGTTATTTTACGGTTTTGCCACCTACGGTAATGCTGGCTTCATGCGTGAGCAAGTATGTAAATACATGTGTCCGTACGCGCGTTTTCAAAGCGCTATGTTTGACAAAGATACTCTGATTGTCACTTATGATACTGAACGCGGTGATCCACGCGGTTCACGCAACAAAAAAGTAGATTTCAAGGCACTTGGTCTGGGCGCTTGTGTTGATTGCGACATTTGCGTTCAGGTGTGTCCAACTGGAATTGATATTCGCAATGGTCTGCAGTACGAATGTATCGCATGTGGGGCCTGTATTGACGGTTGCGATCAGGTGATGGACAAAATGGGTTACGAGCGTGGCTTGATCCGTTATACGACAGAACACGCACTTGTTGGCAAACTCGACAATAAATCAATGTGGCGCCGTGTTTTTCGCTTACGCACGATAATTTACAGCGGGATACTCGGATTGATTATTCTGGCTGCAATCATCTCGCTTGCCTACCACGTTCCACTCAAGGTGGACGTTATCCGGGATCGTGGTATGCCGAAAATTACCGAGACAGGTGACGTAGAAAATGTTTATCGGCTGCAAATTATGAATACGCAAGAGGCTGCGCGCACGTATCAGATTTCGGTGAAGGGCATTGCTGGGGCCACTATCGTCAATAAAAACGAAGTGAATATCAACTCTGCCTCGGCGGCGGCATTTCCAGTGCGTGTCAGAATTCCGGCCGGTGCTGCTGAGACTGGCTCTAACAGAATACGTTTCACGGTGCAAGATACGCAATCACCAGATGTATCGGTAACTGAAAAAGCAGTTTTTCTGGTGCCAAAATAGGACATGAACATGAACGCGAACACTGGTTTGCCACCAAAGATAATTAAAAAAGATATTTGGTACAAAGAACCCTGGCTTTTACTGGTCGTGGGCGGCCCACTGGTTGTGGTCTGCGCCAGTATTTTTACCGGTGTAATAGCCTGGCGCGGATCAGATAAGGTCGTCGCTGAAGACTATTACAAGCAAGGCTTAATGATTAACAAGGATTTGCAGCGCGATGCCACAGCACGTGAGTTGCAATTGTCTGCCGTTATTACACTCGATCTGGCCGGTAAACGCCTCAAAATGCTTATGACATCCAAGGCTGCATTGCCAGAAACAGTTCAGGTAAGTCTGGCAAGTTCTGGCGGGAAAAGTACATCGGTGACCGAAGTTATCCGGCGCTTGTCAATGAAACAGTTGCAAGATGGCAGCTATGAAGGTGATTTGTCCGGGGCATCGGGTCTGTCGGTAGAGACAGTGAAAGTACTTCATGTTAAGGTGGAAACAACAGACTGGCGCCTTACAGGTGACTGGTTTGAACCGGAGCAAAGACAGGCGCGTCTCTACGCTGCAAAATAGTTGCGCATTCCTGATTTGCCTTATACCGATAACGAAACAAGGGGAACTGAATTTGGAACATCGAGACTCTGTAAATTCCAAGCCGCTGTGGCGCCCACTTTTGATGGTAGTGTTGTGGCCTTCATTCTTGATGGCATGTGTGGCGACGGGTTTTTTCTTTAGTTTGGTTGATCCAATGGAACTGATCATTCTGGATGGGCGCCTTAAAGTTCACATACTCGGGGCTTACACCTTGGGTTTTTTTTGTTTCTGGTTGCTAGGCGTACTGTCTAGCGGATTAACGGCCTTACTCGTTCAAAAAGCACGATGAATAGCTAACCGTGCTGATGTCGGTGCATGAGCTAATTTGGCAGCAATGATCGAAAAGATATTTTTTATCATGTGTTACTGAAATTTTTTGCACCCAGGTCGCTCGCTTCAATGCAGTCGATTTTATTTTGGATTTTTTAGATGATCACACTGCCGCTGGCTTTTGCTGCACTTACTGCGGGGGCGGTTGGCGGCGTGCATTGTGTGGGAATGTGCGGAGGTATTTCTGCATTGCTGTCGCGGAATGCCGCTACGCCGCGTAAAGTGATCGTGATCGCCAACCGCAGTGCACCAGCTACTACTTGCCAAAGTCAGCGTTCTGACGGCCATTTGCGCTATCAATTACTGCTTCATAGCGGACGTCTGCTGACGTATGCGTTGATTGGTGCGCTGTTTGGTGGCTTGGGCGCAACGGGCCTGTTATTGAGCCCTTATCTGCCAATTCAGAGGATATTGTTCATTATTGGGAATGTTGCCTTGGTCTTTCTGGGCTTGCGTTTGCTTGGGCTTGGCTTGGCGATATCCGTATTTAAAGGATTAGCCGACGCGTTATCCCGCTTTGCCAATGCAGTATTTCCCGCCATGCACAAAGCTGTGCAATACCCATTTTTTATCGGTATGAGCTGGGGTTGTTTGCCATGTGGCTTATTGTTTGGTATTGCCCCCTTTGCTTTGCTTTCTGGTGATGCAATATCCGGTGCCGCGCTGATGCTGCTATTTGGACTTGCCGCTTTGCCGCATTTGCTGCTGGCGCAAAGACTCACCAAATATGATGTGCACGGGGCATTTTCATCCGGTGTTCGCCTGATCAGCGCGAGTCTCCTGATACTGACAGGCTTGCTTGGACTATGGTATTTCGACATGAAAGACATGCCAAGCTTTTTGTGCGTGACCGCGGTTGCTTAATGTTAATGCCGTAATCACGGTGCAATACTATCCTGCTAGTGATACCGAAAAAAGCCTAGGCCACCGCAATGACTATCGCAAGCTTCGGGGCATCTGATTCAACTTTTTATGTCAATTAAGGTGCCAAGCATAGCGTTACTTGTTTTGATGAATTTTACAGATAAGTCAAATCCTGCTGTATAGGTCATTGTATTGACCAGTTCTCTTGCTAGTTCGGTGCCACTACCTGGTATCTCTTGTTGCGATGCCGTGGTATTCGATATAGTCGTCGCTGCGTTGCCATCGTTGCTAATGTTGACAACAAGCCCGGCGTTGTGCGCTTCCTGAAAATTTACCTGCTCAGTTGTGAAGCCTGCAGTGCCGGCATGCGCGATATTGTGCGATTTAGATCAAGTGCATGTTGGTAGGCTGGCAGTCCGGATAATCCAGTGCTGATAGCGATAGACATGTGATGCTCCTGAATAGCTTATTACGCGTACATTCCGCCTAATTAATTAATTAATTAATCTTGTTTGTTTTTGACGATTTTTGATGCTGATGCCTGTTTTGCTGATGCATTTTCGCTGGCAGGGAAGATCAAGGGTATCCGCACTTCCAAACGAGTACCTTCACCCGGCGGGCTGGTAATCGAAAAGTCGCCGTCCATGGCTTTGATACGTTCGCGCATTCCCACCAGTCCGAATGAGCTGGACTTATGCATATCGTCCTGAGTAAATCCCTTCCCATTATCACTGACGCTGAAACGTAATGCGCTGGTATCTCCTTCAAAGATGATCTGCACTTCAGTCGCGCTGGCGTGCCGGATGACATTGGTCAGTGATTCCTGAATAATGCGAAATATGGCGGTGCTGCGTGCGTCATCTAGGGTCAATTGTTCTTCATTGGCGATCAGTTCGCAATCGATACCATGCCGCACGGTGAAGTCCTTTTGTAGTGTTTGCAGGGCAAAAAATAAGCCCCCTTCATCTAAGGCGCGCGGCCGTAAATCGGTAGCGATGCGGCGTAAGGTCGTGATGGACGTCAAAATTAATTGATCCATGCTGTTGATGGTTTTCTGCGTTTTTTCGGTAATCAGACTATCTCTTTGCAAGAGCGACAGATCCATGCGTAGCGCGGCGAGTAATTGCCCCAGGTCGTCGTGTAGTTCACGTGCGATATGCTTGCGTTCTTCTTCTCGTATGCTTTGCAAGGCCGTTGATAGCTGGCTTAACTGCGTGTGGTATTGCGCCAGTTTTTCTTTGGCGATTTTGCGCTCGGTAATGTCGCGGAAAATAACAGTGTAATAGCGTTGGCCATTTTCGATCAGGCTGGAAATCGATGCCTCAAGAGGGAACTCTTTTCCTTCGGATGTTAAGCCTGTGACGTAAAAATCTTCAAAATTAGTTCCCATTTTACGTCTTGTCACGCCGGTTTCACCAAATTGCCGGACGTGCGTCTGATGAACTTTTCTGTGTCTGGCTGGGATAACGTCGTTTAACGAGGCACCAGTCAATGATTCGACGGTGTATCCGAATAGCGCGGCGGCGGCGGGATTGATCAGGATGATCGTTTGATGCTCATCAATAGTGATGATGCCATCGATAGCGGTCTCGATAATGCCGGTCAGCCGTTTTTTATGCAGTGACAATTCATTCGCAGATGCTTCCATTTGTTTACTCGCCTCTGACAAAATGGCATAAGGCGCGTGGATGTTGACAGCGACCATACTGCGGTAAATCGCCAACGATGCGCCCAGCTGGAACAGATGGCCAGCGATTAAAAAAACATCGTTGGTAGTGCTTTGTAGCAAAAAGTATACCTCGGACATCGCCATCATCGAACTGGCGAGAAATAGATATGATCGTTTAATCAGCAAGTGCTCACCCGACGATACAAAATTTGATATGTTTGCCTGCCTATACAGCAAGGCCGATGTCAGCATATTCAATCCGATTAGTCCTATCTCGCCGCTGATCTTAAATACAGTCTGGCCATCTCCTTCGGTATACGTCAGCGGGAAAAAATCAGGCTGAAGAAAGACCAAGGCTGAAATAAATAGTGTCAGCGATAAACCTAAAGCCAGTGCAACGAGAGATTTTTTGGTCGAAACATGGGTGTCATCCATATTGATCGCCAGTCCACAAAGCGTCACCGCCACAATGGCGCGGGAGAATAGCCAGAAACTAAGTGACTTATGCATATCGGTCGCGCTGAGAAAACCGGGCATGCCTTGAAAGCTGATTGCGTGGAAAAAATCAAAAATTGCCGTACACAGAAAAGCGACCGCAAGGATCACACTACTTTTTTTTCTGATATTGCCAAACGCATTCCAGCAGACAATGAAAACCGAAGCAAATATCACAATCGTTGCGGTTTCTAAGGCGGTATGTAGCGGTAATAGTGCGCTGAGGCTCAACCGCGACAACGGGGCACGATTACTCCATAGCAGTAGCGAAAATGCCAGAAGCATAAGCATGATCCACCTGGCACGTTTAAGTTCTTTGGGCATTGAATTGGTCATAAGGCAGCGCGTGTTATAAAAGTAGGTGAATAGCGTATGTGGGTAACGTATTTGGGTAACGTATGTGGCTAGCAATTAAGCGGGTGCCGGTATTTTATGTGGCTTTGAATTTATTGTCCGGATATTTATACGGTGTGGCAATGATCGCCTGTATGAGGGCAGATCTGTTTTGGTCACAAAAATAAAAAAAGGCGTCGCAACGGACGCCCTTAGGGTGACTAACAAGGCCTTGTCTTTAGTGGGACATCAGAACAGGAATTGTCATGCATTCTAAAATGGTTCTGGTGACGCCGCCCATGATCATTTCGCGGAAGCGTGAGTGCCCATAACCACCCATGACGATCATGTCGCTATCAAGATCATGCGACAGGGACAGTAAGGCGTTACCGATATCCGTGGACGTCTTGTGTACGGAGACTTTTACCTTGATCCCATGGCGTGCTAAAAATAAGGCAATGTCTGCCCCGGGTTGTTCACCATGGGCATCCGGCGCTGAGGCCGGATTAAAAATCGCTACCTGCACTAAATCTGCACGCTTTAATAGTGGAATCGCATCTGTCACGGCACGTGTGGATTCACGACTGGAATCCCATGATATTAATGGTCGTTTGGCGACGCTGGTAAAATCTCCGGCGTAAGGAATAATGAGCGCAGGGCGACCTGAGTTCATCACAAGATATTCGGGGAAGTCTGGCAATACCGATGGGGAAGGCTCGTCACTATTAGTCTGGCCTATGACGATAATATCGGCATATCTGGCTTGTAAGCCGATGCCACCACCGGCTTCATCGTTGGCGATGATGCTTTCGTACGATAAGACACCTAAGTCCGCGGCTGATTGCTTGAAACTGAGCACGGCTTTTTCCGCACGTTCACGCAAAAATTTCAAATGAATACCAAGGTTGGGATCGCTCGCGCTGATATTTCCGTCTTGATAGATAAAGCGTGAGACACCTGTCACGGCAGTGCCGATTAAATGTGCTTCTTCCGCTTTGGCGATTTCTGCGGCGATGTTGACACGCAGCGCGGAACGGCTGGATTCATCTACATGAACGAGTACGGTTTTATACGACATAGTGGTCTCCTTGTTTTTTGTTGAAAAGGCTTATCCAAAAAATCACATTTTCTAACCTAGATTACAATTAATTTAATGCCGGTGCAATATCTTTGTTCCATTGCGGAAGTAAATTTTTCCCCACTAATGCAGAGACGGTTTCACCCATCGTCTTGGTCACTTTATTGCGCGATTTGGTCGGAGCAAGACGGCGTAATGTTTTTAATGCGAGCGCGTCAATGATGCCAATTTGTCGTTGATCGACAGTGATCAGGCCAAGTTCGTTAAAGGCCGACAAAGTGCGACTGACGGTTTCAAGGGTCAGCCCTAAGTAGCTACCGATTTCATGACGCGTCATGCGCAGATTGAAAACCTTTCCGGAATAGCCCAATTGGCTGAAGCGCTCACCTAAGTTGGTGAGAAATCTTGCCACTTTTGCCTCCGCGCTCAGGGCACTGAGCATGCTGATCATCATTTGCTCTCTGACCAGTTCACGACTCATCACACTAAACATCGCCTGTTCGAGTTCGGCATAAGTGCGGCTTAAGGCTGAAAATGTTTTGTAAGGAATCAAAACGACATCGCAATCTGATAATGCTACCGATTCCGACGCATGATGCTGGGTATAGATGCCATCGATTCCCAATAAATCACCTTTCATAGGAAAACTCAGAACCTGCTCATTGCCATATTCATCAATCAGCACTGTTTTCAGAAAGCCGGAATTGACAATATAAAGATTTTCAAAATGCTGGCCGATGGTGTGGATTCTCTGGCCTGCCTTGTAGCGTACATGTTGGAATAAAGCGTCTTCGCCATTTGAACTCGCCGGGGAGGGGATTTTCAGTAAATCACAGACATCGTGCAAATTAGACCATAAATTGCCCTGGCAGCGCCAACCTGCTTCGCTCGACAGAACCGGAAAGTTCGTGTGCTGATGCAAGGGCGACAGTGCGGACATAGCGGATACACCGATTGTGTCTATGGCTTTCGATGGTGTGGATACTGAAGACATGGTGATCTCTCTGGGTAATATTAATAAGGTAAATTCTTGGCTTGAGGGCGCGCTTGCCAGTCATGCAAGATGCGCGGAATCTGCTCAAAATCAGTCGACTTATCGAGAAAATCATCTGCCCCAGCGCGTAGCGCATGTAGCCGGTTAGCATCGGTCGAGTGATTGGTTAATACCACGACCTTGATGTCGGGCTTACTTTGTTTGATGTTTTTTAATAAATGCAATCCATTGCCGTCGCTGAGATGAACATCCAGAATCATGGCATCGGTATTGGCATTGAGTATGGCTTGGTAGGCGCTGCCGATATCGCCGGCGACACCGACCACATGAACGTCAGGGAGCTCCTCAGTTAACCGTATTAAACGGTTTTGTATATAAGGGGAGTCTTCGACGATAAACAGATTCATGGTGAGCGATAATAATAAGGTGAGCACAGCATTGCTTGCATGTGCCCATTATCGCCATAGACCGGTTTGATTTACATCAGGGATTGCTGATTTAACTTGTGGGAGTTTAGGAGGGGGTTGTAGGAATTTTCCTAGCCGCGTTTAACCTGAGGTCGATGGTCGCAGGCAGCGGACAGGTCCGGCGCTACCGTTTCCTGCTAGGAAACGCTATGGGTAATTTAAAGCATGTTGTGCGCTACCGCATACTGCACCAGGTCAGAGAGCGTGTTGCGCTCCATCTTTTGCATGATACGGGTTTTGTGTGTACTGACGGTTTTTACACTCAAGTGCAAAATATCAGCGATTTCGGTAATAGATTTTCCTTTGACTAGGTGCCCAAATACCTCGAACTCACGGTCTGACAATAAGGTGTGCGGTAATTTGTTGTCAGCCGGCATGGCAGACATGGCTAGCTGTTCAGCAACCTCGATACTGATATAAGGGCGGCCTGATGCCACTTTGCGTAATGCCGTGACCAGTTGCGTTCCGGCGCTTTCTTTCGTCAGATAACCGCGCGCTCCGGCACGGATGGCTCTGACCGCATATTGCTCTTCCTCGTGCATCGTGAGAATCAGAATTGGCAACTTAGGCATTTCATCTTTGATTTGCCGGATCAAATCTACCCCGCTGCGGCCTGGCATCGAGAGATCCATCAGAAGCACATCAAAATCACCTAATCTTGCTTTCGCCAGGGTGTCGAATCCATCGACTGCTTCTGCGACTACTTGTATATCGTCTATCCCGTCAAGGATGCGTTTCAAGCCTTCCCGCATAATGGTATGGTCGTCAGCAATCAGTATTCGAATCATGGTGTTTTTGCAGGAGAGTCGTGTCAGTGTGTAGTGGTCATGGGCTCAGCATTTCTTATGCGTAAGACCATGCCTGTCATCGATTGTACTGCACATTTGCAGGGCAATTGTCGTCTATCAATGCAGGCGGCGTCGCCTGCCGCGCCATTACCAAATAATGCGCATTCTAAACTGACGGCCTTTGATATTGCTGCGGCTGAGGCGATCTAACGTGTCTTCAGCGACTTGTCTGTCGATGGCCACGTAAGTCATAAATTCAAAGACATTTATTTTCCCCACCTGCTCTTTACTTAATCCGACATCGCCGGTAAGCGCGCCCAGCAGATCGCCCGGGCGCAGCTTGTCTTTTTTTCCGCCCATGATGCAAATCGTCATCATCGGTGCCTGCAATGTCGTTTCTGAATTCATTTCCAACAGATCGAGGTCTTGCCATTGTGCGGCTTTGTTTTGATACTCTTCGATGAGCTTTACCCATTTTTTTTCATTGGGCGCGGCCAGGCTTAGCGCCAGACCTTTTTCACCGGCGCGACCAGTGCGGCCTATCCGATGAATATGCACCTCCGTGTCTTTGGATACATCGACATTGATCACCGCGCCCAGGGTTTGGATGTCCAGCCCACGTGCTGCGACATCGGTTGCCACCAGTACCGAGCAACTTTTATTGGCAAACAACACCAGTATCTCGTCGCGATCGCGCTGTTCCAGATCACCATGCAGTGCCAGGGCGCTGATACCTTGTTGTTGCAGCTCTTCGGCCAGTTCTCGGCAGTGAATTTTGGTGTTGCAAAAAGCCAGAGTCGACACCGGCTGATAATGCATTAAGAGCCGGCTGACCGCGGCATTGCGGTTGTCTGGCGTGACGGCGAAAAACAGTTGCTCAATTTGGCTGGTTGCATGCTGACTTTCGACTTTGACTTCGGCCGGTTCCCGCAAGAAATGCTCGCTGGCTTTACGAATATTATCCGGATACGTCGCCGAAAACAGCAGGGTCTGACGACGCGGAGAACAGGCGGCAACGATACCGACGATATCTTCGTAAAACCCCATATCCACCATACGGTCAGCCTCATCCAGCACCAAGGTTTGCACCGTTGCCAGATTGATGCTGCCGCGGCCGATATGGTCCAGCAGACGCCCCGGGGTGCCGACCACAATATGGGCACCGTGTTCCAGTGATGCCATCTGCGGGCGCATCGCGGTGCCGCCACACAAGGTGAGTACTTTTATGTTGTCGGCAAAACGAGCCAGCCGGCGCAGTTCGTTCGATACCTGATCCGCCAGTTCGCGTGTCGGGCACACCACCAAGCCCTGAATGGCAAAATAGGTAGGGTTTAGTTTTGCCAGAATGCCGATGCCAAAGGCCGCGGTCTTACCGCTGCCGGTTTTTGCCTGCGCAATCAAGTCGCGTTGCTCCAGAATAATCGGCAAACTGGCTGCTTGAATCGGGGTCATTTCCAGATACCCTAAGCTGCTCAGGTTGCTGATTAACTCAGGTGCTAATGGAAGGCTTGAAAAAGGTGAGGTCATCGTAGGCAATCTGGGTAAATAAGGCGGCGTAAAGGCAAAATATTGATCCAAGTCTAACAGTTGCATCCTGCAATCGCCAGCGCTGGTTCGCGAGCTCAAATAACATTATCTGTGTTACGGAACCCGCGACGGAGGCGGGTATCGTTTTACAAACGTATTTTTGTTGGCAAACCTGAATTGGCCGCGCAACATTTAGTGCGCGGCATTTATATCAGGTGTTGATGATGTTAGGCTTATTTCCGGATGCGGCTAAACCCCAAATCGGCAAACCGCTCTGATCCAGCCCTTCATCTTGTTTCCATGCCGGCAAACCGCTTTGATCTGTTTGCCCTAATGGTGCTAGTAGTTCCAGCTGGTTTTGGCGGATGGTCCGTGTTTTTCTACTGAGTTTTGAAGCAGCAGCAGTAGCGGCGGCAGCGGGATTGGCAAGGGATTTTTTTTTGCTTAAATTGGCCAAAGCAAGGTCGGCTAATTCAAATCCGGGTAGCTCAAAGGTTGTATGATCCTTGGAATCTCTCATAATCGGTAAGTCAGGATGAGTAATGAATACATGTAAACGATAAAGCCGCTGATTTCTTGAGGAAATCAGCGGCTTTAAATATCTGGTTGCGGGGGCAGGATTGACACCTGCGGCCTTCGGGTGATGAGTCCGGCGAAACGCCAGGAAAACCACTAAAATATTGAATAAAATCAAGGCACTTCTCTACCCCGCGTTGTTCAATTATAGCAGCATTTACCGCACTAAGTGCAGCAAATGCTGCGTCTTTCCAAAGCTTCGGGTAGGTGTAAGTAATATCTGCCTGTACCGCCCAGACAGGAATAGGTCATTTGAAACCACTTTTCTCCCTCAAAAGCATTGGCCGTTATGCTCGGGATTGCTGAGCAGAGTATTTATAACCGTTACTCGTTAAGCGGTGATTTAGCAGCGGCAGTGCAGCTCTGGCGCTTACTCCTTTTCCGCGCATCCGATAGCGGGGCTTGCTTAGAGCAAAAGTAACAACAGCAACAACAGCAACAACAGCAACAACAGCTAATTCTATCAATCTCGATCCAGCTCGATCCTGCTCGATAGCGCCTGTGAGGTCGCGGCCTACCGGAGCCGAACCCATTGCAGCGCGTGGTTAGGGTGAATGAGCGGGGTGATGGCCTCATCGGTTATTCCTGAGCAGGCCATGGAGCCGAGTTCGGCGAACTGCTGGATTCGATGCAATGAGGGAAACTGGCGTATCACCGAAATTTATAAGTAAATCCTCTCTCTTATGTTTACCCGGGGATGGGCACCTTGATAGTGCTATTGATTATCTGCACGCTTCCGGATTAAATTCAGGAAGGCCGTTAACTTGGTATGGACGCGACTAGCAAGCGCACTGGATGCGCACATAAAATATTTGACAAAGGGAAGGGTTAAGCACTACTATGCCTACCAACTAGTCGGTATATTGAGGAGATTCAGGAAACATCCTTTTTGTTTGAAATTCGAATCCCCTCTGTATGTAATAAGGCCGATTTTAGCGGAACAATATTTCCTGCTTTTTCATCAGAAATCTGACTGCTGGACACAAGAGCGGGACACAAGAGCGGGACATTCACCCGCAGGCAATAACAACAAAGGATAAAAAATGCGTGAGCCTATTATTGTCGTCGGAGCCGGGCTCAGTGGCTTGTATGTGGCATACCAACTGCAAAATGCGGGGAATCGTGTGATACTGATTGAGGCAAGAGCCCGCTCCGGAGGGAGAATATTCAGTGAAACTGATTTAGAAGAATCAGCCCGGGTGGACCTTGGTGCGACATGGTATTGGCCTGCAACGAATCCTCAGTTTTCCTCTCTGGTCAGGCACTTCAATCTTCAGAATTTTCCTCAATTTAATGAAGGCACGATACTTTCCGAACTTCATGGGGGAAAAATTCAGCAGTTTTCTGCAAGTCGGTCACAGCAGGTGGAGTCACGGCGGTTAGCAGGTGGTCTAGCTAGCTTAGTGGAAAAACTGCAGACCTCACTGAACAACGTCAAGCTGATGTTCAATACGAAAGTCAGGTCAATACGGCTACTGCCAAATTCCGGAGTCGAGTTGAGTTTGGAGTGTCAGGGTGAGCCACAATTGATTCGCGCTTCTACCGTCGTGATGACGATCCCGCCTCGCCTGTTGGCTCAAAATATTCTTGCAGATCCTCCATGGCCAGCGGATTTGCTGCAACGGTGGAACAAAAGCGCTACCTGGATGGCACCTCATGCAAAGTTTATTGCTGCTTATGACAAGCCATTCTGGAGAGATGCAGGTTTTTCCGGCACAGCATCGAGTGAAATTGGCCCCATGGTAGAGATTCATGATGCCTCAGATATGGCTCTGACTTCGCCCGCGCTGTTTGGTTTTATTGGGTATTCTTCCTCGCAACGCGCAAAAATAGGTGCAGAACAACTGAAGCAACAAGCGGTTGCCCAGTTAGGAAGACTATATGGGCATCAGGCTTTACACCCGCGCTGGATCAGACTGCAAGATTGGAGTAGCGATGCTGAAACCGCTTCCAGCCTTGATCAGCATCCACCCCGATATCACCCAATTTATCAGGCCCCGGAATTACCAGCAGAATGGCGCGAATATTTGTTTCTTGCCGGGACAGAGTTTGCACCGGTGAGCGGTGGTTTTCTGGAAGGGGCGCTGGAGGCCGCAACCCAGGCGGTATCTCAAGTATTGAGTGCTAACGCCAGCTAACGCCAGCTAAATAAGCTGCTGTTTAACGCAGAATTTTTCAGTAATCTGACTGAAGGTCTGTGGAAATTATTGTTACTCTGCCTTCAGAATATCTAGAATATCTGCCAACTAGTCGGCGTATAACATGACCCATATTCATTCTGATTTTACAATGCGAACAGTTGTTCAGCCCCGTGATTTACCGTGGGTAGATTCACCCGTTAAGAATGTGCCGCGTCGCTAAATTGAAAGAGAGGGCGGAGAAGTCGCCCGTGTGACCTCGATGGTCCGCTATGCTCGCGGAGCGAGTTTTTTCAGCCATCTGCATGAACCGGGCGAGCAATTTTTAGTTATCGAAGGTGACTTTAATGACGAGCATGGCAGCTAAGAGCCGGGGACTTACGTGAAAAACCCGCCCGGGTCTAGGCATGCCCCTTTTACTATGAGCGGATGTGCCATTTTTGTAAAATTGCGTCATCTGGGCCCGCAGACAGCCAACGTCGCGTCATTGAGACCACGCAGGCTGCCTGGTGTCCCGGCGTTGTGCCAGGACTGACTGTCATGCCCCTTTCTGATTTTGTGACTCAACATATGGCCCTGGTTAAATGGGCCGTCGGGACGCGCTTTAAGCAGCATCGTCACTTCGGCGGCGAAGAAGTTTTTGTGCTGGATGCTGTGTTTCAGGACGAACATGCAAGCTATCCGACCGGCAGCTCGATACGCAGTCCTCATTGGAGTTCGCAGCAAGCGTTCAGCGATCAGGGTTGTATTCTTCTGGTCAAAACGGGCCACTTACCTATCGGTGAAGAAAAAGAGCAATGACATGAAACATTTTTCAGAAATTTCCCCCATGGCTGAGCTTGTAGTCGATGCCGCAGAAGGTTTGATTCAAGAACCTGGCCATAACGGTTTTTCATACGATGATGTGGCGCGAATCGTCGGCATCAAAAAGCCAGGCATTCATCACCATTTTCCAACAAAAAGTGAACTCGCCTCTGTCGTTGCGCAGCGCTACACCCATCGTTTCAGGGAGCATCTTTTGCAGATAGAGAGGTAGCACGCCAAGACGCAAGATCGTTTATTTGCTGACGCGACTCTGTTTGAAGAAACGTACAAAATAGACCAGCACCTTTGCGTATGCGGGATGCTCGGGCAGAGGCTAGCTCATTGTCGGAAAATATGACGCTTGAAGTTCAGCTTTTTTTGCGGTCAATACCGATTGGCTAACGCATATTATCGAAGACGGCCAGAGCTCCGGTCAATTGAATATATTGCTCCGCCCCAGAGATGCCGCAGAAGTCTTTTTGTCATCCCTGGAAGGCGCAATGATCATCGGGCCGGGCATGCGTTCAGCAAGTGGTCCGGCGAAAGTCGCGCAAAGTTTGCTGCGTACTCTCGTCGCATCAGAGTAGTTTGGCCTGAAAGATAAACCGCAAGACAGTCGCTTATCGTCACCAGACTAAGTATCATACCGGGTCTTTTAGCCCGACATATGCAAGATGCGCGAGGCTTGCCTTCAGCCAAGGTCGTGCTGCTCCTAACCTTTGGCTACAGTGCCTACGCATTATGCAAAAAATAAGTGTCAGGCATACCCAATGCCGGACGCATAGCCAATCCAATACCGTTACATGCAACGGCGCCTTACACCTTGCCGGCAATAAAATTACCTACCTGCTCATGCTTATCACGCATATCACGCATATCTTCAGGTGCTTGCGACCGCGCCAATCTCCGTAAAATCGCCGCGAGACTTTTCAGTAAGACTTCTCAGTGAGCGTCAATCGCCCACTTTCGGTAAGCACCAACGCATCGCGATCAAGCAGATCCGTGATCGCCACGTTTATTTCCTTGAAACTAAATCCTAAGACAATGGCCATCTGTGATCTGGACATGGGCGCAAGACCCACAAGTTGAAGTACAAATTTCCGGACGGTTTTGTTGTACCTGCCTATTGAACCAGCATCAGCCAATTCACTCAATTATCAATAAAAGCTTGAATATTTTTGAAATAAGTTGTTTTTTTTGAATTGTCGACTATCTTTATAAAATAGAAATTAGAACGCGGTATACGGCGCTCTAATCGTTGGATCCCCGTACCAATATCAAGTCCCAATTTATTTAAGCAGTTTGTCTGGAGGTGAGCTATCAACAGCTTGTTCCATGCAATAGCAATTCTCGCTTCACGCATTGAGCGGCATTCCTGCCCGAGCCAGTCATCGCGAAGGCGATGCAATTTTTAGCCAAACGGATAGTCGTTTTTTTAGGGTTAATGTTATGGCTTGATTAATTGGCGCGCTACGTCGTTTCATCAAAAGGAGTCAGTTATGCCTGCTGCACTTTCATATCCCGGTGTTTATATTGAAGAAATTCCAAGTGGCGTGCGCACTATTGCTAGTGTCGCCACCTCCATTACCGCATTTGTCGGGCGTGCCTGGTCGGGCGCTATTGATGCTCCCTTACTGATCAATAGCTTTGGCGATTTTGAGCGTTATTACGGGGGTCTTCAGCTTGATTTCCCGCTCAGCTATGCGGTGCGCGATTTCTATCTCAATGGTGGCAGTCAGGCCGTGATTGCGCGGCTTTATGAAAAGACAGACGACGCAACGGAAGGTGTTGCGACCATCACTGTGGATGAATTTGTCTTTAAATCGAAAAATCCTGGGACTTGGGGAAATAAAATTTCCGCAGAAATGGATACTGATGTCGACAGCAATGCAGCCCTGCGTTTAGGCGTCAATGCAGGAAGCATCGTGTTTCATCTCTCCTTGTTTGTGAATGGTAAATTGGTTGAGAAATATTTAAACCTGACAAACGATGACAAAAATACGCGTTACATTCGGCGCGTATTAAAAAGCGAATCCAGACTGGTGGTTTTTTCAGAAAAAAATGCAGATGCAAAAACCAAATTTGGCGCGTTAAAGCAAGCAGTAAAGGATGCTAAAGATAAGCTCGATCTTGCAACCAAAGAAACGACTCCTGATCCGGTAAAAATAGCGGCCGCAAAAAGTGACTTAAACATTGCGACTGAAAACTTTGCCAAAAATGCCAATGATGGTAAAGCGAGCGATGGCGAAAAATTGACGGACAAAACTTTTTTTGGCAAGGAAGAGGACAAGTCAGGCCTCTATCTTTTGGAAAAAGTTGATCTGTTTAATTTGCTGGTCATCCCTCCTGATCAGCCTTCTAGCGACACCTCCACGGCGGTTCTGCAATCCGCGATAGCGTATGCAGCAAAACGCCGCGCCTTTGTGATTGTCGATGCGCCCCAGAGCTGGAAATCAGCTGCCAGTGGTGTAAGCGGCTTTGATGGATTGAATTTTTCCGGTGTTGAAGCACGCAATGCCGCACTGTATTTTCCGTATGTGCGCCAAGCCAATCCATTGCGCGAAGGACAATTAGAAGATTTCCCTCCCTCAGGTGCTATTGCCGGCATTTTCGCGCGCACAGACACCGCTCGCGGCGTGTGGAAAGCGCCGGCGGGGCTGGATGCTTCGGTGACGGGTATTCAGGGTTTAACTGTCAAGCTGACCGATCTTGAAAACGGCCAGCTGAATCAATTAGGCATCAACTCCCTGCGCGCCTTCCCGGGTAGCGGAAAAGTGGTGTGGGGTGCGCGTACGCTGCGCGGTGCAGATCGCCTGGCTGATGAATGGAAGTATGTTCCCGTGCGCCGCACCGCACTTTTTATTGAAGAGAGCCTTTATCGCGGTACCCAGTGGATAGTGTTTGAGCCGAATGACGAGCCTTTATGGGCGCAAATTCGCCTGAATATAGGTGCGTTTATGCATAACCTGTTTCGCTTGGGAGCTTTTCAGGGGTCTACGCCAAAAGATGCCTATTTCGTTAAGTGCGATAAGGAAACCACGAATCAGACCGATGTCAACTCTGGGGTAGTAAATATAGTAGTGGGTTTTGCCCCGTTAAAACCGGCAGAATTTGTAGTGATTAAGCTCCAGCAGATTGCTGGTCAAATAGAAGTCTAAGGGGGCGGTCATGGCACAATTTAGCGTAAACGCACAAAGATTTGACCCTTACAAAAATTTTAAATTTCGCGTGAAATGGGACGGCAGATACGTAGCTGGCATCAGCAAAGTCGGCGCGCTTAAGCGCACCACCGAAGTGGTCAAGCACCGTGAAGGCGGCGACCCTAGCAGTAGCCGTAAATCCCCCGGTCGTACCGAGTTCGAAGCCATTAGTTTAGAACGCGGTGTCACCCATGATAAAGAATTTGAGCAGTGGGCAAACAAGGTCTGGAATTTTGGCTCAGGTTTAGGCGCGGAAGTCTCGCTCAAGGATTTCCGCAAGGATCTTATTATCGAGCTCTACAACGAAACGGGTCAGCTCGCGATTTCCTACAAAGTGTTTCGTTGCTGGGTGTCAGAATTTCAGGCGCTGCCGGATTTGGATGCCAACGCCAACGCCGTGGCAATTCAACATATCAAGCTAGAAAACGAGGGATGGGAGCGTGATTACGAAGTGGGCGAACCCGCAGAGATAACCTCTACCGAACCGCAATAATCATGTACTCAGACACCGCCAGGGATTTGCTTGCAGCGTGGGAACGCGGCTTATCGCAAACCAGCGCGCGCCGTTTGGTCAGCTTATTGGCGGCGGTTTATCCGGAACATTCAGAGGAACACCTGCTGAAGTTACCGCTAGGCCGCCGCGATGCGCTGGCTTTGGCTGCGCACGAGCGCTGGTTTGGTGCGCAGTTGATCAGTCTTGCCGTTTGTCCGCTGTGCCATGAGCACCTGGAGTTAAACCTCAAGGTGGCCGATATTCAAGTGGCGCCCAAGCCTTCCCCGGCATCCGAGTTAGCCTGTGAGGTCGATGGCTTCCGGCTAAGGTTTCGGCTGCCGGACAGCCACGACATCATCCTGCTTGAAAATGTGGCTTCGCCTGATGACGCGCACCAGCTTTTATGGAGCCGCTGCCTGTTGTCGGCCTCGGCCGAACAGCGCCACTACCAAGCCGATGAACTTCCCGACACCGTGTTAATCGCGATGGAAGCGGCCATGTCAGAGGCCGATCCTCAGGCCAATGTGCAATTCGATCTGTCCTGCCCCGCGTGCCGGCACAGGTGGCTGGCGGCCTTTGATATCGCCACTTTTATTTGGAAGGAAATTCACGCTTGGGCCCAGCGAATACTGGCTGAGGTTCATCTACTGGCAAAAACCTACGGGTGGCATGAGGCCGATATTTTAGCCATGAGCCCCACTCGGAGGCGCTTGTATCTGAATCAAATAGTGGGCAGATAACGCGTGAACCAATATTTAAGCCACCTCGCCAATCTTGCACTCAATCGGGTGGATGTGGTTCAGCCTCGCCTGGCCAGCCATTTTGAACAAGCCGCAGATAGCCTCGCCCCAAGCTTTATTGCGCAAGATGCCAGCACCGTGGCAGCGGCTCTGATGCCTGACGGTGACGCCGCCGCTGCGCCGTATGAAACCCGGGCTGTCGAAATACCGGTGCCGCCGCAGCCACAAGCATCGCAAGCATCGGTTCAGGCCGCGCGGCCGGAGGCTGAGCCGCACATCACCCAACTGACCGCGACGCTGCAACCGGGTGTAACGGCATTGACGCCAATCACTATTGCCGGTGCGGCGAGCGAGGCGTCGGCCAAGCATGTACCGCAAGAGGCGCTTATTGACACTAGCTTGCCCTTGCTGCAAGCCGCACAAAATCATCCCGCGCCAGCGCAGGGTGAACGCCAAAGCGTGGCACACCCAGAGCGAACACAGCCAAACCCTGAGGCGGGAGAATTTGTCGTTAAACCGGCAAGTGTCCGTCTGCCAGCGCTGCCACCGGAACCAACCCCTGCCAGGGCGCAGGTGAATTCGCCATTGGTAGCGGCGTTGTTGGCCCGTACTTTGATGCGTAATACGTTGATGGGTAATGCCGCGATGGGTAATGCCTCAATGCATAGTAACTCGATAAGTGCTACGCCGATGGAGCCGACGCCGCCCAGTATCCACGTCAGCATCGGGCGGATAGAAATCCGCGCCAGCCAAACCAGTACCCCGGCACTAGCCAAGCCGCGCTCGACGAATACCATGAGCCTGGATGATTACCTTAAACGTAACGGAGAGAAGCCATGAGCAACTCTCTGGCAATTGCCACTGTCTCGGCCGCCTTAGCGGCAGTGATTACTAAATCAGTGCAAGAGGTCGTCAGCGGCTCACAGGTCGTCATCGGGCAGCCACATGCCACGCCACCGGGTGATGCCTTGCACTGGGTTCAGCTTTGCCTGTATCAAGTGTCGCCCAATGTGGCTTTGCGTAACGCCGATTTACCCACCCGTAATTCTGCCGGCAAGCTTAGCCAGAAGCCGCAAGTTGCGCTGGATTTGCATTATCTTTTAGCGTTCTATGGTGATGAAAAGGATTTTGAAGCGCAGCGCATGTTGGGTGCAGTGGCGCGCGATTTACACGCAAACCCTATACTAACGGCGAAGATTATTCGCGATGCCGTCGCGAGTTGGCCGGTTTTGGCTGGCTCGAATCTCAGCCAGGCCCAACAGCAGGTTAAGCTCACACCGCTCACCCTGAGTTTAGAGGAGCTATCCAAACTCTGGTCGGTGTTTTTCCAAACGCCTTATGCGCTGTCGATTGCCTATCACGTGAGCGTGGTACTGATTGAGGCCGAGGATTCGGTAAATCCTGCGCCGCCCGTATTGCAACGCGGCAAAAATGACAGCGGCGTGAATGCTCTGCTAGGTGCTTTTCCACAGCTGGAGAAAATCCATATCAGTTTTGCCGAAGATGCCGTTGAACCCAGCACTTTGCCATCTTTACCCAATGCATGGCTGGGTTTGGCATTGAAAATTCAGGGGAAATACCTTCAAGGCGATATTGTCACCCTGCGTTTCAGCCATCCTTTGCTGGGAGAGCAAAAGCTGGTGATAGCGCCAGAAAACACAACACCCACCTCCATCGGCTTTCGCCTGCCCGATGACGTTCAGGCGCAAACCGATTGGGCCGCTGGCATTTACACCCTGAGCGCGCTGGTTGAGCGCAATGGTGAAACCCACACCAGTAACCAGTTAAGCTTGAATCTGGCCGCCAAAATTAGCCAAATTACACCGGCCAACCCGGTGCCTATAGTGGCTAATACGGCGAGTGTACAACTGACGGTGAGCCCGAAAGTTTTGCCTAAGCAAGAGCTGGTGTTAATGATTGGCGACCGCCAGATTGCGCTCGATAGCGTCTCGGTGCCCAGCAATCAGGTCGATGTGGTGATTCCCCAAGCCAAACCTATGGCGCTGCAGACGGTGTATCTGCGGGTGGATGGTGTCGATAGTCTGCCGATAGTGCGTGGCATAAATCGGCCGCATTTGGCGTTTGATGAGCGACAAAAGGTGGCCCTCCAATGAGTGATCATGCACAATGGTTAGCTGCCAATAAAGCCTATTTGGGTAACTATATCGCTTGGGTACAACTGCGCTTAGAGCGTTATATCGCCAGAGTTTCGACGCCCCTGGCGGCACGTACACCGGCAAATCCATCGTCTCCCGCGCGCAAAAGTACCTGGTTTAGTGTGGACCCCGGGTCGCCGGTGACACCCGCTGTCACACCAACAGTAGACTTGTCAGCGCTGGAAGAAAACATCGTACAACTGGCCAATGAATTGAGTGCCGCCGAAGCGCTAAGCCCACCGCCAGCACTGGTGACTCTTAGCCGTCAATTCGGTTTAAGCCGGTTTGAGCAGGATATTTTATTGCTTTGCGCCGCGCTGGAGTTAGATGGCAAAACCGCTGGTCTGTGCGCCCGCGCGCAAACGGGGGCCGCCAAACCCTATGCCACCTTTGCCATGGCATTACAGGTTTTTGATGAGGCAGCGTGGGATGCGTTGTGGGCACATCGGCCACTGCGCTATTGGCGCTTGCTGGAAATTAGCCAACCCGGTGCCGAGCCTCTGGTCACCAGCGCTTTGCGGGTCGACGAGCGCATCGTGAGTTATCTGGTGCAACCGCAGCATGTGCTGGATGACCGACTGCAACCGTTTGTCGTGCCAATGCCGGCGCTGCAACAGCAAGCGCATCTGCTCGCCGCATCACAGCAACTCCTGGCGAAAAATCTCAGCCACTATTTGAGGTGGCAACCAAGCAGTACCCAGCCCCGCATTGTCATCGAACTTACCGGCGCGGACGCTCAGGCAAAACGTGCCATCGCGCACAGCGCGCTGGCGGAATTGGGCATGGAACCGGTTTGCCTGGCGCTGGAAAACTTGCCGACGCAAACCAGTGAGTTGGAGTATGTGCTGCGCTTGTGGGGACGTGAGCGCTTGTTGTTGCCAGTCGCGCTTTATCTGGATTTGCACAATCTGGACAATGCGCATAGTCCCATCCTGCACCGGCTTTTGGCGGGTATCAGCGGCATCGTCATTATCGCCTGCCGCGAACCGCACGTGGATATCGACGGATTTACCCTTGAAATCAATAAACCCCTGACCCAAGAGCAGCAGGTGGCCTGGGAGTTAGTACTTGGCCGTTACCCATTTGCCGGGCAGTTTGCCGGGCAGCTAGCCGGCCAGTTTAGTCTGGATATCGCCAGCATCGAGCAGATTGGCCACGGCCTTGAAGCCACACCTGTTGACATCAACCGCACCGACAGCAAGGATCTGGCGCCAGAAGCGCTCAAAGCGCGCATTTGGCAGGCTTGCCTGCTCAAAACCAGCCCGCGTCTGGATCAGCTAGCGCAACGGCTGGACATTAAAGCCAGCTGGAGCGAGTTGGCGCTGCCACCTGAATCATTTAGCTTACTGCAGCAAATTACGGCCCAGGTAGAACTCCGCATGCGCGTCTACGGCGACTGGGGTTTTGAAGCAAAAATGAATCGCGGCATGGGGCTCAGTGTGTTGTTTGCAGGCGAAAGCGGCACCGGCAAAACCATGGCAGCCGAGGTAATAGCCAATGCCCTCAACCTCAACCTTTACCGTATCGATCTGTCCGCCGTGGTCAGTAAATACATCGGCGAAACCGAGAAAAATCTGCGCCGTCTGTTCGATGCAGCTGACGATGGCGGCGCGATTTTATTCTTCGACGAAGCCGATGCGCTGTTTGGCAAACGCAGCGAAGTGAAAGACAGCCATGACCGTTACGCCAATATTGAAATCAACTATCTCTTGCAACGCATCGAAGCCTATCGCGGATTGGCGATTTTGGCGAGCAATATGAAAAACTCGCTGGACCAGGCGTTCATGCGGCGCTTGCGCTTTATCGTGAACTTTCAGTTTCCGGCGGCACCCCAGCGCGCCGACATTTGGCGCAAGGTTTTCCCCGCGCAAACACCCGTCGGCGAGTTGGATTATCAACATCTGGCGCGCTTTAATCTGACCGGCGGCAGCATTCACAACATCGCCCTCAATGCCGCCTTTCTCGCGGCGGGCAGCGCATCGTCACAAGTGACTATGCCGTTAATACTCGACGCTATTCGCGGTGAATTACGCAAGTTGGATAAACCCGTCAATGAAGCCGAGTTCAGAACACTTCATGTTGCAGGAGGTATGTGATGAACATCAAGCTGCATATTGAACGCTTGGTATTGGATGGCGTGGCGCTCGCACCTGGTCAGCGCCATGTATTGCAGGCCAGCATTGAAGCTGAGCTGACGCGCTTACTTAGCGAAGGCGGTATCGCGCCGCAACTCCACCAGGGGCTGACGGTGCCCAAGCTAGCGGTTACTGGTATTGAGTTAGCAGCAGCTTCCGGCGCGACAAATCCTACACAACTGGGGCAAAAAATTGCGGCTTCGGTTTATGGAGGCATAGGATCATGAACCGATTTAGCCTTATCCCGCTTAATTCGCTTAATTCGCTTAATGCCCTTAGCCCGTTTACACACGCGCGTAGTTTTATACCGCCAGCCCGGGGTCTGCTGCAACGCCAATGTTCCTGCGGCAACCGCAACGCTGGCGGTGAAAACTGCGAAGCCTGCGCCAAGAAAAAAACTTCACTACAACGCCAGCTGCACATAGGCGCAAACAATCATCCACTCGAAGCAGAGGCCGACCGGGTTGCCGGGCAAGTGGTAGGCAATCCTGCTGGAATGGCAGAAACAAGCCCCGCTATTTCCAGCGTACAACGCGACAGCGCAGCAGCACCGGAACAAATGGATGAGGTACCTGCCAGCGTCAAGCAAACACTCTCCGGCTCGGGCAAACCACTCGATAAAACCCTTCGCACGGACATGGAGTCGCGCTTCGGCCACGATTTTTCCCAAGTACGAATTCATCAGGGTAGCACCGCCGAAAAATCTGCCCATGAGGTTTACGCCAATGCTTACACCCAGGGAAATAATATCGTGTTTGGTGCCGGGCAATATAACCCCGAATCGCAAACCGGAAAGCGTTTGCTGGCGCATGAGTTGACGCATGTGGTTCAGCAAGCGCGCGGCTTTCAGGGAGCGATAAGACGCTGTGTGAACCCGGCAAAAAATGATCCGATTTACGACAAATTTGCCGGTGTCATCAAAAAGCTTCCCAATTACATATCGCTTCCAGATAAGACGTTTGCTGACCAAATTTTGCTTAAAGCAAAAGCCAAGGGCGATTGCCTCTACCTCTTGGAAAAACTAAGAGATCTGTTTGTTGCAAAAGAAAAAAACGTCGCGACCATTACCGTTGAAACCCAGGCCTCAACAACCGCAGAAACCACCAGGGAAGCCGCGCGGGTAGCCAAGCCAGCCGCCGCAAAAGACCTGAATGTAGAGGAAAAGGCATCTGCTGATCCTGCACGCAGTTGGGTAAAAATTAAAGGCAAATTTGGAGGCGGCACTTACCAGGTCGATAGATCAAATCCAAAAAATATTGTGGTTAAAGCGAAAGTGTTTTTGAAGGCTGCAGGTACTGGTAAGGCTGCTGATGTTAGCAATATCAAAAGTATGGAAGATGGCATTGAGAAAGCCGCAACCGCGAAAGGATTTACCGTTGACATTGAATTCGTTAATGCTCCCGATGGCGAAACCTTTACCGCGGAAGTTCGCCCAGGGGAATGGGAAGACGCCACCAACTGGTCTGGCGGCAGCCCGAAAGGCTTTGCGCATGAATTGCTGCATATGTTTGCCTATGAACTAGATCGCTACAACTACATCGACAGCCACTCCACTAACACTTCTATGGTCATACACGAGCGACTCCGCTGGTTCCTCACGCAACTCAATAAACCAGCCGGGTTTGACAACGACAAATCGCTGATGGGCTACGGCGAGCATCCGCTGGATGACGATGTCTGCGCTGTCGCTGGGCTGGATAAAGCCACCTGCGTTGCCGCCAGGAGAAAGCCGTGATGATTAGGACGACAGCAGCGACCGGATCATCGGAAATTTCGTTGTTAAGAAATGGGTTCGCATATTTCTTAACATCGGATATCAACTCTACCGGAGCCAATAAAAACCAGTACACACCGGTGAGCTGTCTATGAGTCAAAAAGCGGCTACCACTACTTTTGCTAAAGCCAATAAGCTTGTGTCCGTCAAGGGTGTTCTGCAGCGCAAGTGTGCCTGCGGAAACCACACCACGTCAGGAGGCGAATGCAGCAATTGTGCGGAGAAAAAACTACAGCGCAAATTAAGCATTGGTGCGAGCAACGACCCGCTGGAATTAGAAGCCGACCGCGTTGCCGAACAAGTGCTGGCGAATCAAGCAACGCATTCTTTCAGCAATATATCCGCACCAAAAATTCAACGGCGCGCAGAAAATCCCGCGTCTCAAATTGAGGAGGTTCCGGCGAGTGTTGAACGGGTGTTGGCGAGTTCTGGTAACCCGCTGCCAATCACCGTGCGCCAGGATATGGAGCAAAGATTCGGGCAGGATTTTTCGCGAGTGCGTATGCATACCGGCAGCGCTGCGGAGCAATCTGCGCGAGATGTAAGCGCGAACGCTTACACAGTTGGCAATAATATTGTTTTTAATCGCGGAAAATTTTCGCCGGAAACGCAAGCTGGGAAGCGATTGCTTGCGCATGAGTTGACGCATGTGGTGCAGCAGGCGCGAGCGGGGGCAGGCTTCATCCAGCGAGTGCCCCGACTACCGTCTGAGGTCGAGCATTCATCTGAGCACGGCGTCCTCCTCGCAAAGATCGGGACGGCGAAATGGAAGGATGCCGCCGAGCAGCTCAATAGCTATAACACCGACGGCATCCGTGCTGTTCTTGCCGATCTCGATCCGCGAGAGATCGAGTCTCTCCACCTAGGTGCGATTGCTAATCAACGGGTCGGGGGGGGATCACACATCGCGACCATCGCTATGGAAATGTCGCCGGCGCTTCAGGCGGCGAGTGCAGCCATCCTTGCCAAGGATATCAATATGAAAGAAGTTGCTGATCTCGGCAGTATGCCGATCGGTGAATTCAATAACCGACATGGATTCTTTCGTCACCGGACCGTATACAAGGCGATGGAATCGCTGCCCGCGGGAACGTTGGTGCATCTTGTCTTCTCCGAAGACAAAACAATATACCTTCACCGGAGTGGTCGAACCGGCACGGTCTCCAGTGAGCAGGCCAAGCGGGTTCAGGAATTCCAGCCGCCAAGTCCAATCGGCGGCTTGGTAGGGTTGCCAGCACAGTTAGCTGGTGCGGATCCAGAGGTCATTACCGCGATACAGGCTGGCGGTGATCTTATTGACACAGGGCTTGCGGGACTTGCGCCACGCGCTCATTACAAGGAGGTGTCTCAGCAAGGTGCCGGGCCTATCAACCAGCCAAGTCTGGTGCAAGGCAGCGGAGGAGGTAAATCGCCGGCACGTGCACCGGGCCCCGTTCCGAAAGGTAATTTCGTTACGGTGCCCGTTTCGCCGCAGGTGCCCGGTCCGTCAAACGCGGGTCCCTTAGTCGTCCGGATCGGAACCGCGCCGGTCGCCACGCCGGGGGCTCCTAAAATGGCCGGGTCTGCGGGGGAAGTGTCAATCACGCCCCCTGGCTTGCGCCTGCCGCCGAAGGATGGAACCTTCAAGCCGTCGCGGCCGAGTTTCGCCGACTGGCCTGAAGTGACCGGACCGAGCGCCAATGAGCGAAAAGAGCCGGTCGCGCGGGACCAGTTCTTTCCCGGGCACAGTACGCTTCCACCTGGAACGACGGGCCTCGATCTGCTGGGTCAGGGACGTGGAGTCATCGAGGTCAGGCGCACGACGAATCTCGAAAGACAGAAAGACGGTTCAAAGCTTCCGGTTACTACCATCGAGTACAGCGGAGGACATGGCGTACAACAGAAGATCGTCGGGGAAGCGACCCCGAAGAACATTGAAGCAAACGTCGAGACGGCTGTGAAGGGATTTTTCAAGCTACAGGAGGTCTGGAACAGCGACAAGACACAGAAGATGTGGGTCGAAGGCACGGGGGCCGACCGTCGGGGCATTCGCGTCAAGCCTTACGACAAGCCCGAGCGCCTGACCATACATCTGATCCTGGAAAACGGTCCGGTGACGAAGGAAGTCCACCAGACGGCAGACGGCGAACTGGCGAAGTGGCGCGATCACGTCGCGGATCTTCCGCCTATCGACATCTTCATTACAGGGAAGTAGTGGAAGATGACGTTTACCAACTCTAAATGGACTAGTCCCCAGCAATGGGAGATCGACGCTAGAACCTGCATCACCGAATCCAGTAAAAAATGGTACGACTACTGAAAAAGAACGATCGAGACCCCGACGTTAGTGAAATTCAAACCTTGCTGATGGGAAAGATTACATGATCGACGAAAAAATCAACGGTGTGTTCGATAAAGAAACTTATCGGGCAGCGCGTTTATTTCAATCGCAAAATCTCGATCAAAACGGTAATCCGTTGACGGTCGATGACAAGGTTGGGAATCTGACTTAGCAGAGTTTACACAATTCTAAGCCGAAAATTAAATCGCAAGGAACGATTGATTTTTTACGGATGCCGAATTTTCCTTAGTAGCCGCGCATGCTGTACAGGGGGCGGTGATTGCGAAGTTGAAGGGGCGTGTTGTCGAATGTAATTCAAAAAATGAAACTATTGTTGAAGCTGGGGGAAAAATGTTATCTTTAATGCAAAAGAAAACCGCCGAAGCCATTGTTAATATTTTTGAAACCGGTTCGGTTTTGGGAGACTACGGCAACGTCACTTTGATCCCGGGTGACACCGGTCATCTCACTTTTGGCCGATCACAAACCACCCTGGGCTCGGGGAATTTGTACAAATTGTTGCGCAGTTATTGCGCTCGTCCTGATGCGCGTTTTGACTCTGCGTTGTCGCCTTTTCTACAGCGTTTTGAAGGTTGTGACCTGGGTTTGGATCATGAAAAACACCTGCACAATATTCTGCGTGCATCGGCGGATGATCCAACTATGCGAGAAATTCAAGATGTATTTTTTGACCAAACCTATTGGCAACCTGCCGAGCGAGCAGCGGCTCATCTGGGTATCACGTCAGCACTTGGTATTGCTGTAATTTACGACAGCACTGTGCATGGTTCGGCTGAGTTGATTCGCGATAAAACTAATCAGAATGTTGGAACCTTGGCGCAACTAGGGGAGCATAAATGGATCGCCGCTTACGTACATACCCGCCGCCAATGGTTGGCAAATCATTCGCGTGAAGATTTACGCCCGACCGTTTATCGGATGGAAGCCTTGCAACGGTTGATTGATCAGGAACTGTGGGATCTTGCTCTGCCCTTGTTGGTGCGAGGGCATGAAATATCCAGTTTGACGCTCAATGCTGCTCCTGCGGGTTGTTATGAAGGCCCGCAACCAGGTAGTCGGCCAATTGCATTGCAAACACCTTTATTGCGCGGACTTGATGTGCGCCTGGTGCAGTTGGGTCTTTCGCGACAACGTATTGACGTAAAGGCTGATGGAATATTTGGAAATGGCTCTCTGATCGCCGTAAAAAATTATCAAGCTACGAACAACCTCCCTGTGACCGGAGCGGTGGATATCCCGTTAATTGCGAAGCTTTCCAATTAATTAAAGGCGAAATTTATGACCAGCTTCCCAGGCACCCCCAAAGTCATTAAAGGCGGGATTGTTTTACTCGATCCGGTGACCTCTGCAGTGCTGCGGATTATCGCCATGCAATACAACCCCGACTCTATTTCGCGCAGTTTACAGGTGCAGGGGATTGGGGAAAGCGGCGATCGCTCCGAGGCCTTGCGCTTGAAAGGTCCGCCGGTGGAGACGATGAAGCTTGAGGCGGAAATTGATGCGATTGATCAGTTAGAAGTGGTGAATGGGGTGTCGATTAGTGTGGGTTTGCATCCGCAACTGGCGGCGCTGGAGTTGATTATTTATCCCACCAGCGGTCAGTTACAAGCGAACAACCGTCTGGCGCAAGCGGGTATTTTGGAGATTGTGCCTATGGAGTCGGCGCTGATGCTGTTTATCTGGAGCCAGCAGCGCATTGTGCCGGTGCGCTTGACGGAGTTCAGCATTACCGAGGAGGCGTTTGATGTCAACCTGAACCCCATTCGCGCCAAAGTCAGTTTGGGCATGCGGGTGCTGAGCGTGAATGATCTCGGCTTTAGCCACAAAGGCGGTGGCTTGTTTATGAGCTACTTGCTGAACAAGGAGCAGCTCGCGAAAAAAGCAAGCAGCAGCGCGTTCGCGGCGCTCGGTATTCGTGGCATTTAACTAGGGTATTTAAGATAAAAAGTAGTGGTATTTAAAGCTGGAAGTTGCGTTAGATAACAACCGATAGTTTAAAGGAGAAAAGCAATGATTGACCCTAACCTTGCGTTACAACAGTTGTTTCAGCTCAGCGCTACGACGCTTTCGCTACCGCCAAGCAGCCGCTATTACGGTTTGCCGGCACTGGTGCAGGAGGCTGGCGACGGCCGCAAAACGGTGTATTTTCAGCGTCGTTTTGTGCCGCACCCTGAACGGTTTGATCTGTTGCAGGAGCATCTGGTGACGCAAAGTGAGCGGCTCGACAATATCACTGCGTCCTATTGGGGCGACCCTGAAATGTTTTGGCGGCTATGCGATGCCAATCGTGCGCTGCATCCGCTGGAGCTAGAGCAAGCGGGGCGGCGTTTGCGAATTACCTTGCCTGAGGGAATAGCGAGGTTGCCGCATGCTTAAGGGCGTTCACCTGTCGCTGATGATAGGGCCGCTGGTGCCGGTTCCGGTATCGCAAGCGGTGCTGGAGGCGCTCACCGAGGTGGAGGTTTCCAGCGGCGAAACCGACAAAGGAGCGAGCGGCTTTCAATTAACGTTTCGGATCGATAAAAATTCTCCGCTGCAAATTTTATTTTTACTCAGCGGCGGCAACCCGCTGCTACTTATGCGGGTTGTGATAGTGGTGACTTTACGCGGCTCCTCCGAGGTGATTATGGATGGCGTTATTACCAATCATGAAATGGCCTCGGGCTCAGACAGCACGCATCCCAGACTGGTTATTACTGGCGAAGACATCACCAAGGTGATGGATTTGATGGACCTTAGCGGATTTCCTTTCCCCGCCATGCCAGCCGAGGGACGGATTGGATTGCTGCTGCTGAAATACGCAATGTTTGGCGTCGTTCCGCTGGTAATTCCCAGTGTGTTGATTGATGTTCCTATCCCTACAGGCAATATTCCGTCCCAGCAAGGGACGGATCTGAAATATATACGCTCCCTGGCAGCACGGGTTGGCTATGTTTTTTACATCGAACCGGGGCCAGCGGTTGGCGTCAATGTTGCGTATTGGGGGCCGCGAATTAAAGTCGGCGTGCCGCAGTCAGCATTGAATGTGGATATGGACGCGCACACCAATGTAGAGAGTTTAAATTTTAAATTCGACAACCAGAAAAGCCGCTTGCCGCTGGTATATATTTATAACGAAATCACCAAAGTGATCTTTCCGATACCGATTCCACCCATCACACCGCTTAACCCACCTTTGGGCTTGCTGCCACCCATCCCCAGCAACTTGGGTGAGCTAAAACCGTTTCGTGCGGATCTCTCCAAATTCTCCATTCCCAGCGCGATTATGATCGGCTTGGCCGATGCCTCCCTGGCCGCGGAAGCGGTAACCGGTAGCGGTCGCTTAGATGTATTGCGCTATGGCCGGATCTTAAAGGCGCGCCAGTTAGTCGGAGTGCGCGGTGTAGGCACGGCCTATGACGGCCTGCATTACGTAACTAGGGTCAAGCACAAAATCAAGCAGGGACAATATAAACAGGAGTTTGAACTTAGCCGTAATGGCCTGATTTCTACCATTCCCAGGGTGATGCCATGAGTAGCCATCATGATGCCGATGCGCTCATGCGCTATTACGGCAAATATCGCGGCACGGTGGCAATTAACGTAGATCCGGAGCAACGCGGGCGGATTATGGCGCTGGTGCCGGATGTGTTAGGCCTAATTCCGTCGAGCTGGGCGATGCCTTGTTTTCCCATCGCGGGCAAGCAAAACGGTTTTTATGCCATCCCTAAAATCGGGGATGGCGTCTGGATCGAGTTTGAGCAGGGCGACTCTAATTACCCGATCTGGGTTGGCAGTTTTTGGGGCATGGTCGCCGAAGTGCCGCTGGCGGCGCTGGCGGGCAACCCGGCGGACCCTAATATTGTGATCCAGTCATTGTTGCAGCAAGCGCTGATTATCAGTGATATGCCGCCGGTGCCGCCGCCGCCCGTTATGCCGCCGGTACCGACGACGGGTGGCATTATCCTGCGCAGCACTACGGGTGCGTCGATCGTCGTGAACGATGCGGGGATTTTTCTGAATAACGGTAAAGGGGCATCGGTGGAGCTGATTGGCCCCTCGGTGATGATCAACAAGCTTGCCCTGGTGGTGACGTAAATGCCTGGGTTTCTGCTTCATTTTGGTGCCCAGGTGCTCTGCGCCCACGGCGGTCAGGCAACGCCTACGGTGCCTAACCCACGGGTGATGGTGAGCGGCCAGCCGACCGTCACCGTGGCCGCGCCTTACCTAATTGCCGGTTGTGTATTACCACCCCCGACCGTAGCCAACGGCCCCTGTGTTAGCGCCACTTGGCTAATGGGCAGTACGCGCGTGCTCTCCAACGGTCAGCCGCTGGTGGTGTTGAGCAGTCAGGCCATCTGTGCCCCCACCGGCACCCCCTTAATTATCGCCATGACGCAAGTGCGGGCAACCGCCATGTGAGGATGCTATGAATGATATAGATTTCCCGTTTCATTTTGATCCGCGTGGCCATACCGCGCAGACCGGCGCCGATCAGCACATTCGCAATATGATAGAGCAGTTTCTATTTACCAATGCCGGTGAGCGCGTGAATCGGCCGGATTTTGGTAGTGGGCTCTTGCAATTAGTGTTTGCCCCAAACAGCCCGGAATTGGCGGCTAGCTTGCAGTTTACCGTGCAGTCGGGGCTGCAGCGCTGGCTAGGCGATATCATTGAAATCCAGGCGCTGGAGCTTGCTAGCCAAGATTCCACTCTGCGCGTTAGCGTGCAATATTTGGTGCGCCGCAGCAAGGAATTACGGCTGGAAAGCTTTGAAAGGAGTGTGTCATGAATCAGGCTCAAAACACCAGAGCAGCTTCTGAACATGCCAGTGTAGCTTGCAGTGGCGAGCATCGGCGCGCGCAGGTTCGCCATACTAAGGGCTGGAATGGCCTCGATTATGTGGAGCTTAGCGAGTGCCAGTTGATCCTCAGTGTGTATTTTCTGGGCAAGGCGCCACGCCACATACAGCCCGAAAATATCCGTATTGACGGCGGTCGGCGGGTGACTGATATTGCGGTAAGCGGGATTGAAATTCATCGCCAAGCAGACCCGGATACCGATGACTATATGCAGGTATATTTGGATAAGCAGGGCGATTTTTCACCCTATCGCCTGAGTATTATTGCGATAACGCCAGATACCAAAAAACCTGTTTATAGCGATAAACACTCTCTGGCCATGGCGGGTTTTGACCCGCGCTACAGCAGTGTAGAGTTTAATTTTAACTCCAGTTGTGCTAGCGATCTGGACTGTAATACCCCATTTGGCTGCGCTCCAGCCATGCCGCCAGCGCCGGAGATTAATTATCTGGCGAAAGACTTTTCCAGCTTTCGCCAGCTTATCCTCGACCGCTTGGCGCTTACCATGCCGGAGTGGCGCGAACACCACATTCCGGACCTGGGGATTACCCTGGTGGAATTGCTGGCCTATGTCGGCGATCATCTCAGTTACTACCAGGATGCCGTCGCCACCGAGGCTTATTTGGATACCGCACGGCTGCGGGTATCGGTGCGACGTCATGTGCGTCTGGTGGATTACCACCTGCACGAGGGCTGTAATGCACGCACTTGGGTGGTATTTGATATTGCCGGCGATATCAGCTTAGCGCCAACAGATTTTTATCTCATCACCCGTCTTGCCGGCAGCGGTGATAAGGCGTTGCTAACACCACAGGATTTGCCTAACCAGCTGCCGAAGCCATATGTAATCTTCGAGCCGCTAGTGGCGAACCCTGCCGAAAAAATTAAATTTTATCAGGCTCACAACGCCATCCGCATTTACACCTGGGGCGATGATCGCTGCTGCTTGTCCGTGGGCGCAACCAGCGCCAGTTTGCTCGATCCGGGGAGCGCCAGCGCAGTGCCGAGCGAGGATGACGATGCTTGCCATGACGATCATGACCACCATGACCACCATGACCATGAGCATCACCCACAGCAAGCCAAACCACGTGATACCGACTATAAATTGCAGTTGGCGCCATGCGATATTTTGCTATTTGAAGAGGTCAAAGGCGCAGCGACCGGCCACAAAGGCGATGCCAACCCGCTGCATCGCCATGCCGTACGGCTGGTTAAAGCTCAAAAATCGCAAGACCCGCTAACCGGCAAGCTGATCTGGGAGGTTGAATGGGCAGAGCAGGACGCGCTGCCGTTCGCGCTTTGTATTTCGTCCATCAACCGCGAAAATTGTAGCCTGATGGAGGATGTAAGCCTAGTGCGCGGCAATGTGTTGTTGGTCGATCATGGCGAAACCATCGTCGAGGAGCCCTTAGGTTCGGTGCCGGAAACGCTAGTCACTCCAGAATGTGGCGATGGCTGCACACCGCACGAACCCCAACGTGTGGCAGGGCATTTCCGGCCAACGCTGGGGCGGACCGGCCTCACTTTCAGACAGCCGCTGCCGAGCTGCAAGCTAAGGGGGATGGCCAGGCACCAGTCTGAATACACGCCTGCCAGTCGCTTGCTTGAGCAAGAGGTGCGCGCCGCGCTGCCTGTTATCGCGCTGACCGAAGCTGCCAGCGCTAGGCCTGACTGGCAAGCAAAGTTAGATTTATTGGGGAGTACTGCCGACGATCAGCATTTTGTAGTGGAAATAGAAGATGACCGCAGCGCCAGGCTGCGCTTTGGCGACAATCATTGCGCGCGCTTCCCCGCCGCAGGCGCAAGTTTTAGCGCTAATTATCGCGTCGGCAACGGTATTTGTGGCAATGTCGGTGCCGAGTCGATAAGTCACATCGTGTTTAAAGCTGGCCTATCCAGCGATGTGACGTTTTTAACTATCCGCAATCCGCTGCCAGCGCTGGGCGGCACTAATCCCGAGCCGGTCGGCGAGGCCAAATTATTGGCGCCACAGGCGTTTAAGAAACGGCTTGAGCGCGCAATTACCGCGCAGGATTACGCCGATATCGTACTGCGCGATTTTGGCAATCAAGTACAACGCGCCACCGCTACGTTACGCTGGGCGGGCAGTTGGTATGAGGTGCTGGTGACCATTGATCCTCTGGGTACGGATGAGGCCGAGCAAAACTTGCTTTACCGCATTAACAAGCATCTCCGGCACTACCGCCGTATTGGCCACACTGTGGTCGTTAAGCAAGCCCGATATGTACCACTGCAAATCAAACTCTGCGTACAGGTATTGCCGCACTTTCTGCGCGCCCATGTTAAAGCAGCGCTGCTGGATGCCTTTAGCAATCGCCTGCTGCCAGGCGGACGCAAAGGTTTTTTTCACCCCGATAACCTGAGCTTTGGCGAGGGTATTTACCTGAGCCAAGTAGTGGCGACGGCGCAGGCGATTACGGGTGTGGAAAACCTTGCTGTTACTCAGCTCCAGCGCCAATTTGAGCCTGCTAATCACGAGCTTGAAAGTGGCCTGTTGGCGCTTGCATCGTTTGAAATTGCGCGGCTCGATCAAGACCCGAATTTTCCCGAAAACGGTAACTTAATCCTGGATATCCGAGGTGGCAGATGAGTGAATCAATAAACCCAGCAGCGCGCTGTAGTTGCTGTGCCGGTATTCACGTTAGCACACCGCAAGCGCTCGCTAATCGCCCCGGCTTAAGTACCTTGTCTTATCGTGTCGGCACGCACGCCAGTTTTTTTGAAACGATGCAGGCGCGCTTATCGAGCCGCGACTATCCCGCGCTCGCCAACTTAAATACCCGCGCACTGGACGACCCGGCGCTAGCCCTGATAGATGCCTGGGCAATGGTCGCGGATGTACTGACTTTTTATAACGAACGCAATGTCAACGAAGGCTATTTGCGCACCGCCACCCAACGCCGCTCAGTGCTGGAAATGGCGCAACTGGTGGGCTATCAATTGCGCCCCGGGGTCGCGGCCAGTAGCTTTCTTGCCTTCTCA
The DNA here is from genome assembly GCA_038330335.1 of Burkholderiales bacterium. Lineage (GTDB taxonomy): Bacteria > Pseudomonadota > Gammaproteobacteria > Burkholderiales > Burkholderiaceae_D > Undibacterium. The sequence continues at coordinate 95,434 of JBBQNW010000001.1, forward strand.
TTAGACGACAATGCCCTGCAAGACACGCTGATGCCAAAAGGCTCAAGAGCACAAAGTATTCCCGGCCCTGGCGAGCTGCCGCAATCCTTTGAAACCAGCGAGAATCTCAACGCGCGCCGGGCGTGGAATTATTTAAAACCACGCATGACAAAACCGCTCGATATCACTCGTAACGAGGTCTTGAATATCAATAAAATTTACGCCGAAGGAACCGCGCTAAATTTAAAAATTGATGATCATCTGGTGTTTGTATTTGTGCAGGACGACGCTGCTAGTGAAAAATATATTCGGCGGATAAAAGAAAGCAAAGCACTTTTTACCGACAATAAAACCGAAATTATTTTACAGCCGGTGTTGAGCGATTTGGATGCAATGAAAGCCTTGGAAGCTGTCATCGAGTTTAAAAAAGAGATTCTTAAAGAAACGTGGTTTGACGCTGAACAGCAAAAACCGATAGCGATTTATTTCGATCATCTGATCACCGGCATGCAATTGGCAACATGGAGAAATAGCCGCGAGTTTGAAGAGGGAACTAAGGCTGCAATCGGGTGGATTAAATTTGGACCGCATGATGATGCTGGTGACGCTGTTGGTAGTGAATTACGCCGTATTTTAATGGAAAAAATGACTGAGTTTTTCAAGAAATCTATTGGTAAAATTAAACAAGCCTGGTCTTCAGCAAGCACCCGGCCTGAAGCTATAAACAATCCATCAGATTTATTTTCATCCCTTTTAAGAGCGCCATCGTCCCAGCCGCGTAGCGGGTTACATCTGAACAGGCAGATTAACAATGTGTTCAAAGCGGATGCCGATGCCATCCCGCAATTGTTGGTGAACCTTAGTCCGGTATTAGGTAATCATTTTTATGAGGCGTGGGCAAATGCAAATCATGCAAGCAAACCAGCGCAATTGCAGAGCGTTTCTGTGTTGCGCCTCAACGCGCCTGTGTTTGGCTATAACGCAGCCACGCGCATGGAATTGGTTCCTAATGCGGGACCAGCTAGAGACAAAGTGCGCTTTATTTCGCAACCGTCTTTAGTAGATTGGGTGATAGAAAAAGAAAACCCAACAGACATGTTTCTCGACAATAGTTATGAAGGAATACTGGCGGGAGGATTTGTTTTAATTGATCAAATGATGACAGCCGAGGATGACGACAAGAAAAATATTAGCATTCATCTCCTGCAGCGCTCGCTCCTTACTATAAGCGCAGTACAAACGGGTACGCGTACGGCCTACAGCCTGAGCGGGAAAACAACGCATCTGATGCTCAGTGATCCATGGCGAGATGAAACGGAGGCGACGATTACCCCGCTTCGTCGCACAATAGTTCGCACCCAGGGCGAATTATTGCAGCTGGCGCAGCAACCGATTGATGAGGATATCGGGCCTGAAAAATCTGACGAAGCCGCACAAAAAATCGAACTCGCCGAGCTTTACCCTGGGTTGCAAGCGGGGCGCTGGTTAATTATTTCTGGTGAGCGCAGCGATATCCCAGGTGTTAGCGGCATCATCCAGAGTGAACTGGCTATGCTCGCCAATGTAGAGCAAAAATTCGATATCAATGTCGCCGGCGATAAAACGCTGAGTAGCATTACCCTCGCCGGAAAGCTGGCCTATCGCTATACACGCAGCAGCGTAAAAATTTACGCCAATGTAGTAAAAGCGAACCATGGCGAAACCCGCTCAGAAACATTGGGTGCGGGCGATGCTAGCAAAGGCTTGCAAGTTTTCACGCTGAAACAAGCACCGCTGACTTATGTGGCGGCATCTAATCCTGCGGGAATTGCATCAAGCTTAACAGTCTATGTGAACGATGTGGAATGGCATGAGACGGATTCGCTGGCAGGGCTTACCCCAACCGCGCGAGTGTTTACCACTAAAACGGACGACGAAGGTAAAACAACGCTTGTGTTTGGCAATGGTAAAGAAGGCGCGCGTTTACCGACCGGGCTGGAAAATATTAAGGCACGTTATCGCAGTGGCATCGGAAAATCAGGCAATGTTAAAGCACAGCAAATCAGCTTGTTAATGTCCCGCCCTTTAGGGGTAAAAGAGGTTATTAACCCTTTGCCTGCGACCGGCGGTGCCGATAAGGAAACGCGCGATCAGGCACGCCGGCGTACGCCACTAGCGGTAAAAGCACTCGACCGTTTGGTATCGGTAAAAGATTATGAAGATTTTTCGCGAATTTTTGCCGGCATTGGCAAAGCCAGCGCCGTTGAGTTGAGCGATGGTCGACGCCGTATCGTTCACATTACGGTGGCGGGTGCCGACGATATCCCGATCGCAGAAAGTTCGGATCTTTATGCAAATTTATATCAGGCGCTGTTGCTTGCCGGTGATCCCTTTCAAGCGATTCAATTAGCCGTTCGCGAATTAATGTTTATCGTCATCAGCGCCAATATTCGCTTGCTAGCAGATTATTTATGGGAGTCAGTCGTCATACAGGTACGCACCACCTTATTGGCGACTTTTAGTTTTGAAGCACGCGAACTGGGGCAAGATGTTTTATTAGGCGAGCTTATTACCAGCATTCAATCGGTGCCGGGTGTTGCCTATGTTGATGTGGATGTATTGCGCGGCGTGCCAGAAAAAATGACCAGCAGGTCTGGCACGCGCCAGTTATTGGCACCAGAACAAATTGCTGGCTTACTGACGACGCCAGATGCCAGCAATCTTCGCCAAGCGCAGGAATCTACCGGCCAGAAATACAGTGGTTTAACTGATCCCGTGTCGCGCATCTGCGTTAATCTCGCCGGCGAAGATCAAGCTGGTATTTATCCGGCACAGCTAGCGTTGCTAACGCCTGAGGTTGCATCAACGCTTATCTTGAATCAAATAACCTGAGGTCGTCATGGAAACGATACCGCAAGATCGCCTCTATAAATTATTACCTTATATCTATCAACTGCGCGATAGCGAGCAAGGTGAACCGCTACGCGCGCTGCTGCAGGTCATTGCCGAGCAGGTCAATATTGTTGAGGCGGATATCGCGCAAATTTACGACAACTGGTTTATCGAAACTTGCGAAGAATGGGTGCTACCTTATCTGGGTGATTTAATTGCTTACACTCAGGTGATGGGTACCGGTACCGGTACCGGTATAGCCAGACCCGAAGACCAGTTAACAAATGCGCTTGTGACACCGCGTCGCGATGTGGCGAATACCATTTATTATCGCCGTCGTAAAGGTTCACTCGCGTTACTTGAACAATTAGCCAATGACATTGCGGGGTGGCCTGCGCGCGCGGTGGAATTTTATCCACTGCTGGGTTGGTCGCAGCATTTAGTGTATGCGCAACATGCGCGTGGCCGTTTGGTGGATGTGCGCCAAACTAAACTGCTGCATAAATTAAATGGCCCCTTTGATCAATGTGCGCACAGTGTCGATGTGCGGAATATTAATTCGCCCGGCGCGTACCGATTAAAAGCGCCGCAAGGTCGCTACAATATTGCTAACGTCGGGTTATTTGTCTGGCGCTTGCGCAGTTACACGGTGAGCAAAACTCCCGTGCTTCCGCTTGAACAACGCAACTGCTATACCTTCAGTGTGCTGGGCAATAACACGCAATTATTCAGCCGCTGGGAAACTGAAACAGATTCAGCACACATCGCTGGGCGCGCCAACGTCCCTGAGCCGATTAGCCGTCACGATTTTACGGCGATATCACCTGGCAACACCCCACATGCATCGCCGGCTTATTATGGTGAAAATAAAAGCCTCGCTATTTGGGCACCGGGTTGGCCGGCCAAAGATTCACCACAGCCCATTCCAATTGACAAGATTATTCCAGCTGATTTAAGCAGTTGGGATCACTATCGTCCGCTTAAAGATACCGTGGCGGTTGATCCTGTGCTGGGAAGAATTGTATTCCCACCACGCCAAGTGCCGCGCAATCATGTTCAGGTTTCTTATCACTACGGGTTAAGCGCAGATATTGGTGGTGGTGAATATTTGCGTAACTTGGTGCAGCCAGCGGGTGCAGTGCTTTATCTGGTTCGGGGTGATCAGAAACTTGCAGGAGAGGGGGCATATTTCAAAACCATACATCAGGCTTTGGAAAAATGGCGCGAAGATGTAGCTCAATACCACATAAAAAAACAAGCATTTCCCAATGCCATCATTGAAATTACTGACAGTTATGTCTACGAAGAAGCGCTGAATATCGCATTGCCAAAAAATCACCAGCTAATCATTCGTGCCGCGAATGCCAAGCGCCCCGTAATACTGCTTGCAGATCGCCCTGATCAATTTATGGTGACTGGAAAAGCGAACAGTTATTTACGGCTAGATGGTTTATTAATTGCGGGTCGTAGCTTGCAAATTGAAGGTCGTATCGCGGGCCTTATTATGCAACACACCACCTTGGTGCCCGGCTGGTCGCTGAAGCCAGATTGCGAGCCGGATCAATTAGAAGAACCTAGTATTGAAATTACTAATTCACATCCATGCCTGACGATTGAACACAGCATTTTAGGGTCGATTCAAATTAATAATGATGAAGTGCATGATGAGCCTTTCCATATTCGCATCAGCGACAGTGTGCTCGATGCCACCGGCAGTGATTGCGAAGGCTGCGCCTGTGAAGCTATAGGCGCGGACGGTGCGGGTATTGCACATGTCTATTTAACCATTGCACGCTGCACCGTGTTTGGTCGCATAGATGTACACGCCATTGCCCTGGCAGAAAATACTATTTTCATGGGTTCGGTGAAAGTCGCGCGGCGTCAGCAAGGCTGTATGCGCTTTTGTTATCTGCGTTCAGGCTCGCGCACCCCCAAACGCTACCACTGCCAGCCAGATCTCGCGCAACAACAAGCAGAGGAAAAGCTGAGAGCAGAAAGGCAAGATGCTGTATCCACAACTATTCCTGCCGCAGATGATATTAGTAAGGCAAAACAAAGCGCGGCGGCGCGTGTGCATCCACAATTTACTAGTCAGCGCTATGGCACCCCTGGCTATTGCCAATTAGCGGAAAGTTGCGTTCTTGAAATTAAACAGGGTGCAGATGATGAATCCGAACTTGGTGTATTCCATCATTTATTTCAACCGCAGCGGGACAGCAATTTGCGCGCTCGTTTGGCAGAATATATTCCAGCCAGATGTGATGTCGGCATCATTCCGGTCAACTAATTCATTCAGGAGAGATACCCATGAAAGGCGATTTTTCAAGGTTAACATTTGATGCCAGAAAACATTTTAGCCGTGTTCTGCAACAGCAAGGGCGGGTACAACTGGATGCCGATTGGAATGAACAAAGTGCCATTTTATTGCACTACTTGCAAACGCTCGCCGGTGATCTTATTGGAGAACACGGCGGCCCTAAAGACAGGTTAGATGCCGATGGCAATATTAAACAAAAAAATTTAGGCTTCGACATCATCACCGATGCCAGTCAACTGGATAAATTTAATGAGCTATCAGCATCGGATAAGGACGCGCTGAAAAAAATATTAACAGACGTCTCTGCCGATAGTTCGCCGCTGATTATCGGCAAGGGTCGTTATTATGTCGATGGCTTGCTTGCAGAAACAGAAAGCTTTTGTGCTTTATATTCGCAAAAAGACTATCCGCTCGCCAAAGGGGGAAAATTAAAGCCTGGCGATCATCTGGTTTATTTGGATCTATGGGAAAGACATATTACGTCACTGGAAGATACCAGTATTCGAGAAGTCGCACTAGAAGGTGCCGACACAGCCACGCGCGCAAAACTAGTATGGCAAGTAAAAACCAAGCCCTCGACTGCCATTAACAATGAAGACGTGAGCTGGGACAAAATGGGTAAAACCTTAGTACCCTACAATCGCGGCTGGTTAGACGTGCGTGCAAAATATGCGTCAGGCAATAGTAACGAGCCTTGTATTATTTCACCTGATGCCAGTTATCGCGGTTTAGAAAATCAATTGTACCGGGTGGAAATTCATCAAATAAAAGATGACGGTAGCGTCACGTTTAAATGCTCGCGCGACAATGCCAGCCTGGTAACAGCAGTAAAATTACAAGGCACTTCACTTGTGGTGGATAATCCGCGTGGATTCTCCGCCGGAGAGTGGCTGGAACTGACCAGTAATGAACAAGAGTTGCGTGGTATCGCGGGAGACTTGCTAAAAATTAAAAAAATAGAGGGCAAGGAAATTACATTGGATCAAACCAGTATTTCCATTCCCGCGGACATCCCGGAACATGAAACCTGGCCTACTAAAGTGCGCCGCTGGGATTCAGCCGCGATGGAAATTCAAGAATCAAGCAGCCAATGGTTGCTGCTTGCTGACGGCATTAACATTCAATTTCAGCCGCCGAAACAACAATCTGATGGCGCAGATGTTAATCACTATTTCCCTGGTGATTACTGGTTAATTCCAGCACGGACAGCAACCGGTGATGTCGAATGGCCTAAAGATACAGCGCTGCCGCCACAGGGAATTATTCACCACTACGCACCCCTGGCCATCATTACTGTCTCAGCATCGTTCAAAGCATCGCTCAAAGTTGACTTGCGCAAAGCATTTGACACCTTAGCGATACCTTTGAGCTAAGAAAAACATTGTGAGGGATATGCTAAGGCGCTGCGGAGTCGCCGGGCGTGGTCCGTTCGACTTCTGAGCGGTCGGTGAATTCACCGCGCCGCATTTTGGCTTCGACGTCTTTGGCCCAGTCTTTGGCGGCTTTGATGGTTTCGAAAGTACGGGTTTGGGTGGGACACCCTTTGCGGCGAACGAGTGCCTGATATTGCTACGGACCGCGATTGGTGATGGTGGCCATGCTTCTGCTCCGGTAGTTGAGGAACAGGGGTATAGCGACTAGTGCAGCAAAATTGCAGCAAAAACCTTTTTTAAATGCACAAAGGGTCACTGCGATGCAGTAACCCTTTGATTTTATTGGTTGCGGGGGCAGGATTTGAACCTACGACCTTCGGGTTATGAGCCCGACGAGCTGCCAGACTGCTCCACCCCGCGTCTGAGGAGTCGAAGTATATACAGTATTGTCTGCTGGCGCAATAGATTGTTAAATATTTTCGATGTAGGTCAACTATTTATGAAACAAATCGGATGAGGATTTTATTATCAGGCGGTTTGTTGCTGTTCCCAGACATTGCGTCTCGTGATGCTTGATAGTATATGTGCGGAACAACGAGGACCTGACAACGGGCACGTAACAAGCATGGGCTCACGAAGGTAGCTTGCGAAATGTTGAATAAATTGCTTGATTACGGGCATAATAAAGAGCTTCAATTATCCAGATTTTGAATGGTTACTTCATGTATTTGTACGCGTTGAGTGATGAAATAAATCGTCTTCATGCCGAGTTGTCTGCGGTGAACGGAACGGAACGTCTGCTTGTCCTGGTTCGACTGGCGTGGTACTTGCGGCAATCTGACAGTCAGCTCGCATTGCTCTTGGCAGATGAAGCGCAAGCTTTGCTTGGTAGCAGCATTCTGTTAATTGAACAACGCCAGTTTTTTGCCGCCCGGCTAGCACTGACACGTGCCGAAGTGTCAGCATTGTTCTGCGAGTTTGATCGCGCTGAACAACAACTTGCCGATGCAAGAACCGGGTTTGCCGGTCTTGACGATAAGAGCGGTGAGGGTGATAGCTTTTTGGTCGAGGTCATCGTGGCTCTTGAGCAGGGCGACACGAAACGGGCAATGCGTTCAACCCGTGCCGCAGTATCCTGTTTTGAGCGCGATGACGATGTGTTGCGGCAGATGCTGGCACAGGCCTGGTATCTTTATTTAAAATCCTTCTTTGCACCAGAGGCTGCCAGAGAACGGCTCAATATTTTTTTGCTGAAAACCGCAGAAGAAAAACATCCAGCGCTCGCCGCTTTAATTACGGCGGCACAAGGAGAGCTGCTATTTTCATCCGAAATGGCACGCTCGGCGGTCATGTATTCTCAGGCTGGCGAGTTGGCGCAGCAAGCCGGGTTAACCCGGCTTGCTATTATGTCCACCTGTAATGCCGGTGTCGGGTTTCAAAAACTCGGCGATCTGGATGAAACCGCCGCATGTTACGACTGGGCGGTATCGCGTGCGCGCCAGACCGGATGGCCGGTAATGATCGCCTTTAGCCTGATGCGCTTGGGGGAGTTATTGCGGCACTTGAATCGCTTAGAACAAAGCGAGCAAGTTCTGCAAGAAGCGCTGCAGGGGTTCGCCGGCTCCAAAAATGGTCTGCATATTGCGATCGCCCATGCCGAACTGGGCAATACCTTGTTACTGCGAGATATGCCAAAACAAGCGGCAGCCTGTTTTGAGACCGCCATTCACCTTTATCGGGAAGCCGGTTCGTTGAATAATCTGGCCGAGCATCTGATTAGCCAGGCCCGCGCCTTATCGGCCGCCGGCGAGCACTTGGCCGCGCTGCGAGCGATCGAGGAAGCACGGGCTTTAATATCTGAACTGGCCAGCGCTTCGCTGCAAGTGGATTTGCGAAAGGCATTGGCAGCGATTCATCGTCAGCATGCATTGACCTTACCCACAGCGATGTCGGCACCCAATGTTGTTTTGCATTATTTAGAAGAGGCAGTGTCGGTTGGTCTGGCCTTAGATGCATGGCAAGTTCCGTCCAAGTTGCTGTTGTCACTGGCGGAGGCCTGGTCGCAGGCGGGCGATGGTCAAAAAGCCTTTGACTATGCGAAACAAGCGATCGCGGCCGATCAACGCGAACGCAGCAAGCAAGCGGAAAGTTTGGCGACCCTGATGCAGGTAAAGCATGAAACCGAGCGTGCCAAAGCTGAATCGATTCATCATCAGCAAATGGCTGCGGCCTCGCTGGAGATTTCACAAACACTTGATCTGCTCAGTACAGTCGGGCAAGAAATTACCGCCGATCTGAATTTTGAAAATGTTTGTCACATTTTGCAGCGCCACCTTGGCAGTTTGCTCAATGCATCACACTTATGCATCTGGTTAATTGAGGCCGAGACACAAGCGCTGACATTATCGTATTGTGGCAAGAATGGTGTTGCTAGCGCTGTGAAGCAAAATGTGAGCGATCACCATGGACAACAGGCTGCATTATGCATTGCACATGGTGGCGAGTTGCTGCTTGACATTGGCATTGCTGCTGCGGAGCAATGCCTTAATGACGATATAAGTGAACATACGCACCAGTCATTTGACATCGGCACCGCCTTGTTCGGCCCCTTGATTGTGGGTGAGCATGCCTTGGGTGTGATGGCAATACAGGCTCAGGATTCAGCCGTTTACAGCGAGCGGCAACGTTTGATATTCCGCAGTTTATGTGCCTATGGTGCGATCGCGCTGGATAACGCACATGCTTACGACACCTTGCAAAAAACCCAAAGCAGGCTGGAACAGGCTTTGCAGGAGCTGGAAAAAACCAGTTTAACTGATCCCCTGACAGGGCTGAAAAACCGGCGCTTTCTGATGCAAAATATTGATGCCGATGTCGCGCTTTCTTTACGCCAATATCAGACAGTCGCCAGTGAAGTCAATAAGTTACCTAAAGATGCAGATTTGTTGATGTTTTTAGTTGACCTCGATCATTTTAAACAGGTCAACGATAAATATGGTCACGCTGCCGGCGATGCGGTTTTGGTCCAGATTCGTGAACGCTTGCAGCAGGTTTTCCGTGACTCTGATTACCTGATTCGCTGGGGCGGCGAGGAATTTTTAATTGTCGCGCGTGCTACCTCCAGAGAGATTGCCGAAGAACTGGCAGAGCGTGTACGTATCGTGGTTGCCGAGAAAAATTTTCATCTGGAAGGCGATTTGTACATTGCGCAAACTTGTTCGGTCGGTTTTGCTTGTTTTCCTTTTGTGCTTGCGCATCCGCGTGCGATTACGTGGCAAGACGTGGTGGATATTGCCGATATCGCTTTATATGCCGTCAAACATGCAGGACGCAATGGCTGGGTAGGACTACGCGCAGAAGAGCACGCCTGGCCGGAGCTGTTGTTATGTAGCTTAAAAAACGATCCTCAAGCTGCAATACTCAACAGAGAATTAACACTTTCTACTAATAAATCAGAAAAAATGGTTCTGGATGCATTAGCAAAAAAACAGATGGCAGCTTAAGAACTTTGAACCACCCAATACAAATAGAAAGAAAAATACAATGACGGAATACGCCGTAATCGATACGCAAATCGCGCCGGATGGGAATCTGGAAATATTGTCCAAGGCCGAAGTGGCCAAAGTCCTTGACACCAGTCATGGTGGCCTGCATCAGTTATTTCGCAGTTGTTCACTGGCGGTGCTCAATTGCGGTAGCGGCTTGGATGACGGCAAGGAATTACTGGAACGCTATAAAAGTTTCGACATCAGTATCATTCAGCGCGAACGCGGTATTAAGCTCGATGTCAGAGCTGCACCAGCCAGTGCGTTTGTTGACGGCGTGATGATCAAGGGTATCCAGGAGCATCTGTTCGCGGTGTTGCGTGACATCTTATTTGTCTATGGCGAGATTGAGGATAGTCCGAAGTTTGATCTCAATACATCAGAAGGCATCAGTGATGCGGTCTTCCATATTTTGCGCAATGCCAATATTTTGCAGCCGCAGATCAGTCCTAATCTGGTGGTGTGCTGGGGCGGGCATTCTATTTCCGGTGCCGAGTACGACTACACCAAAGTGGTCGGTTATCAACTTGGTTTACGGGGCATGGATATTTGCACCGGGTGCGGCCCCGGCGCCATGAAAGGCCCGATGAAAGGGGCGACGATAGGGCACGCGAAACAAAGGGTGTCGCGCGGCCGCTATTTGGGAATTACTGAGCCTGGCATTATTGCCGCAGAAGCGCCGAATCCTATCGTGAACGATCTGGTGATTTTGCCGGATATAGAAAAACGTCTGGAAGCTTTTGTCAGGGTGGGACATGCCATCGTCGTGTTTCCTGGTGGTGCCGGCACCGCGGAAGAGATCTTGTATTTGCTGGGTATTTTGCTGCATCCGGATAACGCCGGCATGCCATTTCCGTTGATTTTTACCGGTCCGGAAAGCGCAAAAGCCTATTTTGAGCAAATTGACCAGTTTATCCGCGACACCTTAGGCTTTGCAGCGCAGCAACATTACCAGATTATCGTCAATGACCCGATCCGGGTCGCGCAAGAGGTGCAGGCGGGCATTAAAAAAGTACGTGAATTCCGCAAGTCAAAAGGGGATGCTTACTATTTTAACTGGCTGTTAAAAATCGATACGGAATTTCAAAAACCGTTTGATCCAACGCATGAGAATATGCGCAATCTTGCATTGCATAAAAATCAACCGCCGCATCTTTTGGCTGCCAACTTGCGTCGTGTCTTTTCTGGTGTGGTTGCAGGCAACGTTAAAGATCAGGGTATCAGGGCGATAGAAAAACACGGGCACTTTGAAATTTCTGGTGACATTGCCATTATGGAATCAATGGATGCCTTACTGACCTCGTTTGTTGCGCAAAACCGCATGAAATTACCAGGAAAAGCCTATGTGCCCTGTTACCGCGTTATAAAATAAAGACGTCATAATTTCAGCCTGACAATTAATTAGTGTTTATTGAGAAAAAAGTCGCATAATAATACATGCGCGCAGAACATCTGTCACTGCTTCCGTGATTGACTTGCTAACCTTTGAGGATTTTATACATGAGTACCGTACAACAGGAAGTTGATGAGCGCACCAATTTGACGGGGTCAAACAAGTTTGAATTGCTGTTATTCAGATTGGGTGGCGACGCAGTTGGTGATCGTTCGGAATTATTTGGTATCAATGTATTTAAGGTGCGCGAGATCGTGGCGATGCCTGTCATTACCGCGGTGGCAGGGGCTTTGCCGCACAATTTGGGCGTGGTGAATTTACGCGGACAAATTATTCCGGTGATTGACTTGCCATCGGTCGTCGGTTGCAAGCCAAAAACCGGTCTCAATATCATGTTGGTGACTGAATACGCACGTTCGACCCAAGGTTTCGCAGTGGAATCGGTGGAAGAAATTGTCCGTCTCGACTGGAGTCAGGTCTTGTCTGCAGAAGCGAGTGCCGGAGGCGGCATGGTCACTAGCATTGCACGGCTGGATGGTGACCGGGAAGACACGCGTCTGGCACAAGTGTTAGATGTAGAGCAAATATTGCGTTTAATTTCTCCGGTCAACAGTAAAGAAATCGATCCTGAAACCATAGGCGCAAAACTGATCATTAAACCCGGTTCTGTGATCCTTGCTGCGGATGATTCTGCCGTCGCCCGGGGCTTGATCGAGCAGGCCTTAACAGCGATTGGCGCACCTTTTATCATGACCAAAACCGGCAAGGAAGCGTGGGAGCGCTTGCAGGCAATCTCGGCGATGGCACAGGCAGAGGGCAAGACGATCAAAGACAAGGTGGCGATGGTGCTGACTGATTTGGAAATGCCGGAAATGGACGGATTTACCCTGACGCGCAATATTAAACAAGACGAACGGTTTAAAGGCTTGCCGGTCGTGATTCACTCATCTTTGACCGGCACCACCAACGAAGAGCATGTGAAGAGTGTCGGTGCCGATGCCTATGTGGCAAAATTTGTTGCAGAAGATTTAGCCGCAACCATACGCAGGGTGGTCGGCAATAGCTAAGTTAATGAATCTAAGCTAATGAATTTAAGCTAATGAATCTAAGCTGATAATTTATGCAGAAAATGCTGGCATAACTAAACAATAAGAGCGCTCTGTAAAATGAGCGCTCTTTTGTTTGCGACTCCGGATGCTCCTGCCGTAAGCCATAGCCATTATAGTTTGCTCAATTAACGTGGAACCCTTTGCCAGCCTGAAGCACAGATTTTAATGGAGGGGTAAAAACCATCAGGATTGTGGCAATAATACCAATCGCTGCCATTGGCGGTCGGTTCAGTTCCGCTCTGGCTGGTAGTATAAACTGGCGTATTGCCGTTACCTGAATCCGGTATATAGATCATGCCAGGTGTCGTTGTGACGACCGTATTGACGACCACTTCTGAATAGTCGCGATAGCCGTAAGGATAGTTAGCCGTTGATGCATACGGCCGGTAAGCGGAATAGAAATAGGGATGGGAATACGGCCGTGTGGAGCCATAATATGGCCTGTAGTATGAAGGAAACGGATTGATCACGAGGCCAAGGCCAAGGCCAAAGCCGGCGTGATGACCTTGACGACTATGCTCTCTTGCCAGGCCTGGCGTGCTGCCGGTGGCAAGCAATAAAAAAGTTGCTGCGAGTAATGGCTTGATTGTTAACATTGCATACCTCATTTTAAAAATTAATAATGCCGTCACAATTTAAAATGACCTTATGATCAATAAGTCGGCAATCACTGCATTCTAGAGCGAAAATACTTCGCCTGCCGCTTCAATTACAAGCCGTTACGCATTGCCCGAAGTCGCATGTGATGTAACATATCGGCCTTACCGAAAAACCAGATTAATTGAGGACATAAATATGACTTCCGCAGAAAAACAGATGACTTATGAAGAGTATCTTGACGAAGTAACTACGTTAATGACAGAAATGTTCGACCTTAGCGATGAGGCTGCGATTAAATATGTGATGCGGGCACAAGCGGCAAACTTTTTTACCTTGCATGATGAACATGTCGAGATGCGCAACCCGTCACGCGCCATGCATGATGCCAAAGCCGTCTACGAGCAGAGAAATAAATCTCGCCCGGAAATATATCGTAAATAAGTAGCAACTAATTTGCATCTGCCCAGTCCAAGCAAGCTTCATCCATTTATTTTGAGTAAAAGAGGCGCTATGCGACGTATTCGGCAGCACTTATTGCTTTCTTCCTTGATGTTAGTGTTTTTCAGCGGACAAGCCTGCGCTGTGAGTGGCGCCACTCTGGCAGCCAGAGATCTCGGGAGGGAGGCGACTCAGGAGGCTGCTGGTGAGGCAATTAAGCCCTCATTGCGTGAAAAATACACGAAATTCGAATACCGGATTCCGATGCGCGATGGTAGCAAACTCTTTACGGTGCTGTATGTGCCGAAAGACGCCGGTAAAACCTATCCGTTTTTAATCAGCCGTAGCCCTTACGGTTCAGGTG
>JBBQNW010000002.1:0-58382 GCA_038330335.1 Burkholderiales bacterium
AAAAAATTCTGAGCGAAGATGTCTACAATGGCATCAAAGATTTGGTCATTGCCAAACAAAAACCTCAGGCCGCGAAAAAGAAATAATTCTCTGCAACTGCTTCACAATAGCCAGCCGGAATGCTGGCTATTTTTTTGAAAAAATTTCAGCAGCCATTCAGATTTTTTGCATATACCCACAGCAAAACGCCTCTACCCCATCTGCATTGCCTTCACCGACGCAAAATACAGAGGAGATGAGCGATGTAGCTTTTCCTGGTAGCAGGTGTAAGTCATTTTGATCACATGCTCATTATCGGAAGCAATCGCTGCCTCTAATAGCGGCAACCAGCCTTCCTTCAATGTACCGTCCGAAGGTAACTCCAATTGTCTGGATGCTGTCGTCTTCAGCGCAGGCGCACCGACTGACACATAGGCTGTGCAAAATGCGACCCAGAGGGCAGGTAATGAACCCCGTTCTGCATAAAAAGCTTTTTGAAGCCGGAAGACAGAGAAGACTTTTTGCGTCCATTAATCTTGCCCTACGCCGAAGAAAACTTCCGCCAGGCAGAAGCATTATTAGACCGCAGCGAACGCTTCTTTAGTTTTGATACGCTGGGCAGAGCCGCACATCAAACGCCGTTAGCTGCGCATGACAAATTATTGCCGAGCAATGTTAAACAGCGACATACCTACTGTTTATGCGCCCTGCAGACACTAGCCTATATCGGCTTGAAAGACGCATAAACATTGCATAAACATTGCCCATCAGTAGTCGTCCACCGAATGAGTCAGTTTAACCTGGGCCATCATCCCCGTTGGCCACATCAGCATCTATCCCCAGTAAATTCTGCGCTACTTCAGATGGCAATGCCTCTACCGATTTAAGCTTTTTGCTCATCTGACGGGTCCGCACCTCGGCATGATCGATGTTTTTAGCGGCCCGCTCCAAGGCTGTTTTGGTGGCGGCCAAAACGTCGCCGAATTTATTGAACTCGGTTTTCACAGCACCCAGCACTTGCCAGACTTCGGATGAGCGCTGCTCTAGCACTAGCGTGCGAAAACCCATTTGCAAACTATTTAGCAAAGCCGACAAGGTCGACGGGCCGGCAATCGAGATGCGGCAAGTACGCTGCATCTCGTCCGCCAAGCCGGGACGACGCATGACCTCGGCGTACAAGCCTTCCGTCGGCAAAAACAGGATGGCAAAATCAGTCGTTAGCGGCGGCGACAGGTATTTTTCAGCAATGGTTTTCGCCTCGACCCGAATCGCCCGTTCCAGCTCTTTACCGGCTTGCGCTACACCATCGGCATCGGCCCGCTCGGCGGCATCTAACAGACGTTCGTATTGTTCCTTGGGGAACTTGGCATCAATCGGCATCCAGACCGGTGCCCTGCCGTCTTCTTTGCCCGGCAATTTCACGGCGAACTCCACCCGCTCACCGCTGCCCGGGATGGTCTCGACGTTCTTGCCGTATTGCTCCGGGGTGAGCATTTGTTCCAGCACCATCTCTAGCTGCACCTCGCCCCAGGTGCCACGGGTTTTTACATTGGTCAGTACGCGTTTTAAGTCGCCTACACCGATCGCCAGTTGCTGCATTTCGCCCAGCCCCTGATGCACTTTTTCCAAGCGGTCTGACACCTGCTTGAAGGATTCCCCCAGCCTCTGCTCTAAGGTGGCGTGGAGTTTTTCATCAACAGTCTTGCGCATCTCTTCCAGCTTGGCGGCGTTATCGTCTTGCAGATGTTTGATTTTTTCTTCCAGGGTGGCACGCACCTCTGCCATGCGTAAGGCATTCGATTCGGTCAGCGTGGCCAGGCTTTGATTTAAGCTGGTGCCAAAGCGCTGCAGACTCTGTGCCTGCTCATCACGCGCTTGCTGGCTTTGCTGCATCAGGGCCAGACGCACTTGCTCCAGTTGCTGGGCATTAGTGTCAGTCAATTTAAGCAATTGCTGTGAAAACGCATCAATCTTGCTATTTTGCAGCGTCGCCACACTCGTCAGTTGGGCCGCCAGGCCTTGCTGAAATTGAGAAAAATTCCCGCCCAGTTCTTGCCGTGTCGCCTGGGCAGTCGACTGTACCTGCTCGCGCACCGAACGTTCGGAGCGCTCTTGTGCCTGAATTAATGCCTGATACATGGCTTGCAACTGCGCGTTGATATCGGCGCCAGATTTACGAAAGAGCGCAAACAGATTCAACACCAACAAGCTGGCGACACTGAGCAGAGTAAGGATTTCTATCAAATTCATGTGGATGATTTTTATTATTTTGGTGATCGGTGTTCAGCCTTAACGGCTAGCTGACGCTTTTGCTTATTTTTTGGCTAACGGTCTAGCTTACTGTTCAGCTTATTTTCCAGCTTGTTGCTCAACTCACTCAGCCTTATTGCGCATCCAGTCCGCGGTCTGATAAAACGATGTCATCAGATGCTCTTGCAAGCCTTCGGCGATCCCGACATCCTGCATCGCCCATGCCATGCAACGCAGCCACTGATCACGCTCTTTGACGCCGATCGCGTATGGCAAATGCCTTGCACGTAGCCGCGGATGGCCGAATTGTTCTATGTAAAGATCGGGGCCGCCCATCCAGCCGGACAAAAACCAGAACAGCTTATCGCGCGAGCTGTCGTTCGGGTTCGGGTGCATGAGCTTGATGCCGGCAAACTCTGGCTCTAGTTGCATCAGATCGTAGAAACGATCGACCATTTCGCGCAGCTTGCCGGCACCGCCTATTAATGCATACAAATTCGATTTTTCTTCTTGCAACGCGTTTGTTATTTCAGTGTTCATGAGTCATATTGGTTCGGGATCGGTTCGGGATCGGTTGCTATTATTATTGCTGATATCTCATTTAATTTTTCTACAACGCGCTACAAGGCTTCACGCAAACTCAGCAAAGGCGGCTGATTTAGCACATTACGTAAGCCCAGCCAGCCGCCGATAACGGCGCAAATCGCACCGACCACCAAGCCTGCCAGCCACACCATTGGTGAAAACGTCCATTCAAAATTAAAACTAAAGCGTGCCAGCGCCCAGCCTATGGCCGAAGCACCGCTGGCGGCCAGCACCCCAGCCAGCCCGCCTACCAGTAAAAATTCTATCCACTGAGCCTGTGACAACTGCTTGCGGGTAGCGCCAAGGGCGCGCAACAAGGCCGCTTCACGCATGCGAATGTCTTGCGATCCCGCGAGCGCAGCGTACAGCACCAGCACGCCGGAGGCCAGCGTGAACAGGAACAAAAACTCGACCGCGGTAATCACCTGATCCAACACACTTTGCAATTGCTTGATCATGGCACCGACATCGACCAGTGTCAGGTTGGGGAAATCTTGTGTGAGCTGATTGGCAAATTTCTTATCGGTTTCCGGCAATCTGAAAGCGGTGATCCAGGTTTGCGGCAGATCAGCCATGGCTTTAGGATTGATGACAACAAAGAAATTCACCCGCATCGAACCCCAATCTAATTTGCGTAAGCTGGTGACGGCGGCGGTCACGTGCTGACCCGCCACGTCAAAGGTCAGCTTATCGCCCAGCTTCAGATTCAGGGTTTTGGCGATGCCTTCTTCGACCGAAGCTTCGGGCTGGGTGGCAGTGGCGTCGTTATACCATTGGCCAGCGGTGATTTTATTCAATGCCGGCAAATCGTTCATGGTGGAAAGGTTAAATTCTCTATCGACCAGCCGCTTTGCCCTGTCATCGGCAAAAGTATCGGCGGCCAGCACGGTATCGTTCACCTGTATCAGCCTGCCGCGTATCATCGGGTACAAGGCGGACTGAGTGGCTTGCGGTAACTGTGCCAGACGGCCGGCGATGTCGGCTTTCTGATCTGGTTGAATATTGATGACAAACTGATTTGGCGCGTCGGCAGGCGTGGATTTTTTCCATGCCGTGATCAGATCGCCCCGAACCACCGTTAGCAGCAATAAGGCCATCAAGCCCAAGGCCAGCGAAACCACCTGTATCACGGTGGCACCCGGGCGGCGCTGTAAGGCAGTCACAGCAAAACGCCAGGCTGAATGATTAAATGCCCCGCGCAGACGCTTTAACGACGCCACGCTCAGCCATGCTATCAGGGCGAACCCGATCAAGCCCAGGAGAAACCCGGCGGCGGTCAGCAAACCGAGTTTGACGTCACCGGCCTGCCACAACATCAGACCGACAAACATGCCCAACCCGAGCCCGTAGGTCGCCAAAGTGAGTGGCTGCGGTGCATCTTGCTCGCGCCGTATCACGCGGTTATGCGGCACATTGCGCAGTTGCAAAATAGGCGGCAAAGCGAAACCGATCAGCAATAACAAGCCAGTGGCGACCCCTTGCAAGGCGGGCAGCCAGCTGGCCGCCGGCAAATCGTTACTGACTAGCTTACCCAGCCATTCCAGCAAGACATAATGCCCGGCAAAACCGCACAGCACCCCAGCCACGCTGCCAAGAATGCCTATCATCAAAAATTCTATTAAATACATGGCCGTCACTTGATTTTGCGTCAACCCAAGGCAACGCAACATGGCGCAAGCATCAACGTGGCGCAGCATAAACCGGCGTGCCGCCATCGCCACGGCCACCGCGGCCAGCAAGGCAGAAAGCAAACTGACCAGAGACAAAAACTGTTCGGCGCGGTCTAACGTGGCGCGCATTTCCGGCCGGCCCGACTCTAAGGATTCTAATTGCACGCCTTTGAGCTTTTTAGTCTCAATCGCGCTTTGCAGGTTTTTTTGGAAAGCCGCGACGGTGCTGGCCTTGCCTGCCAACAGCAAACGATACGTCACGCGCGAACCGTTCTGGATCAGCCCGGTGGCAGCCAGATCATCCATGTTCATCATCGCGCGCGGCGCAAAATTCATAAAAGCGGCACCACGGTCAGGTTCCGCGGCGATCACTTGTGTCACGGTCAGTTGTTGCTCGCCTAAACTCAGCTTACTGCCGATGTGCAAATTCAGGCTGACCATCAGCGCCGGGTCAACCCAGACCGTTCCGGCAGCGGGGGTCTCGGTGGTGACAACTTCCGCCTCGCCCTGGCTCAGCTTAAGATTCCCACGTAACGGGTAGGCCGCGCTGACCGCTTTCAAGGACACCAGCTTCGCGAGTGCATTATCACCCTCGCCAGCGAGCGCCATACTTGGGAATACCACGGTTTCTGCCATCGTCAAACCACGTTTTTGCGCCTCTGACCGCCATTCCGGATTAATCTTCTGGTCGGCACTGACCAGCAAATCGGCGCCCAACAACTGATGCGCATCGCGGTTCAGACCATTGCGCATACGGTCAACAAAAAAACCTACCGATGACAAAGAGGCGACCGCAATCATCAAAGCAACTAATAAAAATCGCAGTTCACCGGCGCGCCAGTCGCGCAGGCTCATCTTGAATGACAGTCTTAGCATGTTCGCTTTCAGATACAGGTAACGGGATCAGTAAATATATAAAAAAGGAGGGGTATCTCTATCAGGCCAACAATGATGCAATCAACACCTGCATTATTGGCTACTTAATAGACATACTCCTCCTGGGTAACAACAATGACTGCGAGCGCCTATACGCCCAGTGCCGCGGAAAAATCGGTCAGTAAATCCTGCGTATCTTCGATCCCGACCGAGACCCGGATCAGCGAATCAGCGATACCCATGGCGGCGCGACGCTCCGGGCCCATCTCAAAGAAAATGGTGTGCGCCACCGGAATTACAAGAGTGCGGGTATCACCTAAGTGGGTCGCATTGATCGCCAGCTTGAGCCGGTTCAGATAATCAAAGCAATCGATGTCGGTGCGCAATTCAAAACTAAACAAGGCACCGAAGCCACGGAACAAATCCCGCGCCAGCGCATGTTGCGGGTGCGATGGCAAGCCCGGGTAATGCACTACCGCCACACGCGGATCAGCCTCTAGCATCTGTGCCAGCGCCATGGCATTGGCACATTCACGCTCCAGACGTAAGGCGATGGTTTCGGCCCCGACGGCGATCTGATGCGCAGCGTCGGGAGCCAGCGTGGCACCAAAATCACGCAAAGCCTTGGCACGAATCTGTGCCATCCCTTGTTGCTGCGCAGGCTGTTTTCTGAAATTCGCTGCAATATTTGGGAAGGTACTCCAGTCAAACAAACCGGTATCGGTAATCGCACCACCCAGCACATTGCCGTGGCCGGCTATCGACTTGGTCAAAGAATTAATGACTAAACCGGCACCGACAGACTTAGGCTGAAACAGATAAGGCGAAGTCACGGTGTTATCCACCACATACAAAATACCGCGCTCGCGGCACAGTTCACCCAAGCGTTTCAGGTCGGCGATCTGGGTACGCGGGTTGGCAATGGTCTCGACAAACACCATGCGCGTAGCAGGAGTAATGGCGGCAGCCACCTGTGCGACATCAGTCGCATCGACAAAGGCCAGCTCTACCCCCTGCGCGGCAACCGTTTGCCACAGGCTATTGGTATTGCCGAACAAAAAAGCCGAGGAAATCACCTGATCGCCCTGGCGCAGTAAAGCTTGAAACAAAGCACCGATCGCGGCCATGCCAGTAGCGAAGCAAATACTCGATGCCCCGCCTTCCATCTTGCTCAGCTTGTCTTACAGTGCCGACACCGTAGGATTACCCTGGCGACCATAGCGGTAACCGGATTGTTTGCCTTGAAACACCGCAGCGAGATCGCGTGCGTCCTTGTAACCAAACAAGACCGAGGTATGAATCGGCTTGTGCGGGGAACCGTGTTCGATGTCTTTTTGACGATCGCTGTGAAGGATGGTGGTGGTAAAACCGTAGCTTGCCTGGTCAGTCATAGTGGTAAAGAGTAAGGTTGACGAATCACGCAAGTTTAACCCAGGATACTGTTTGGCTTCTGATTGCGGTGCAGCAAATTCGCTGAACTTAACGTTGAATTAGCGCTGAACTACAGAATCAGCGGTGCACGGCAATCAATGACAAGGATTGCCGTGGTGCTTTTAACTAGATACTTTTTCCATACTTTGACCCTTTAGCCAACCAAACTATCTTTACTCAGCCAAAAAATCTTCCACCAGCTTAGCGAGAATTTCAGGCTGGTCGTGGTGTAGCATGTGGCCGGCATCCATGATCATTTCTGTGCGGACCTGGGGAATGAAGGTGATGCGTCTGTCGATTTCCAACCGGGCCTCTTCCTTTGGCCCCATCCAACGCCAGACATCGGTGTCGTTGGCTTCTACCCAGAGTACCGGTGCACTGATTTTTTGCCAGCAAGCCATGATCTCGTCGACGTGATACAGCAAGGGGCTGGTGAGTTTGTGGGCGGCGTCGCCAAGAATTTCCCAGCGATGATCGGCATTTTCCGCAGCCCAATGTTGCGACAAAAATGCCGCGCGCGCATCGGACAGGCGCGGATTGGTTTTTTGCAAGCGCCCCGCCACTTCGGCCGGGCTGGCATAGCTGCGCATGGATGGCGTTTCGCGCAGCTCGTCCAGCCATTTGCGATAGCGACCCGGGGTTTGCTTAGGATGCGTCACGGGCAAGCCGAAGCCTTCAAGATTGATCAGCTTTTTAATCCGCTCTGGCCGCACGCCAGCATAAATCGCCACCACATTGCCGCCCATGCTATGGCCGAGTAAATTGACTGGGTCGTCAGGCGAATAGTGCTGAAGTATGGCGTCAAGGTCACCCAGATAATCAGGAAACCAGTAGCTATCCGTCCCCGGCGATGCAGTCAGGCCAAAACCACGCCAGTCCGGCGCGATCACATGCCATTCTTTTTGCAGACAATCGACCATAAACTGAAAAGAGGCTGACACATCCATCCAGCCATGTGTCATCACGATCTTAGGAGCGGTTTCATCACCCCAATGGCGTACATGATACTGAAGGCCACGGATGCTAATAAATTCTGAGCGGGAAGGTTTCATCATCACATTAAAATTATTCGTCGAAAAGTCAGGGATATTACCCAATAAAAACCAGGGTTTTAGATTAGCATGATCTATATCAAAGGCAAATAATAGCACGATCGTTCGATAACTATACCGGAGACAGAATGAATCAGCCGCAAGCCCCCATTCCCGCACTAGCCAACCACCAGTATCAGCGCTTATACCAAGACTTCCGCTGGAACGTTCCGGAACAATTTAATATCGCACAGGTTTGCTGCCAGCGCTGGGCTAATGATGCCGTTCATGCTGACCAGATCGCCGTGTATTACGAAGACAGCCATGGCCATACCGAGACCTTGAGTTATATGCAACTGCAGCGCAAGGCCAACCAATTGTCGCAACTGCTGCAGGCCCACGGTATTAAAAGTGGCGATGTCGTTGCCTGCATCCTGCCGCAACGGCCAGAAACCGCAATCACTATCATGGCATGCCTGCAAATGGGGGCGATTGCCATGCCGTTGTCATTTTTGTTCGGCCCGGAAGCGCTGGAATATCGCTTACAACACAGCGCCGCTGTTGCCATGATTGTTGACCAGAGCGGGATTGACGCCTACCAACAGGTACGCGACAACTGCCCCGATCTGCGCTGCCTGATCACGCTCGATTGCAGCGCCAGCGCATCACTGCAATGGCATGACGCCATGAGCGCCATGCCAGAGTCGTTTACGCCTGTTGCCACACTGGCCAGTGACCCTGCCATTTTAATTTATACCAGCGGCACCACGGGCGCTGCCAAAGGCGCACTGCTGCCCCACTCTGCCATTCTCGGCAATCTGCCCGGCTTTGTCGCTTCACAAAACGGGTTTCCGCAATCGAAGGATGTGTTCTGGTCGCCGGCAGACTGGGCCTGGACCGGTGGCTTGATGGACGCATTGCTGCCCAGCCTATATTTTGGTCGCCCTATCGTCGGGTATCAGGGGCGGTTTTCTGCTGAGACGGCTTATTATTTGATGGAAAAATATCGTGTCACCAATACCTTCTTGTTTCCTACCGCGCTTAAAATAATGATGAAGGCTTGCCCTGCGCCCCTGCAGCAGTACCGCTTGCAGCTGCGTGCGATTATGTGCGCCGGGGAAGCCGTCGGCGATGCGGTCTTTAACTGGTGCAAAAGCGCTCTGCAGATTACGCCCAACGAAATGTTTGGCCAGACGGAGATGAATTACATCGTTGGCAACAGCACCCGCCAATGGCCGGCAAAACCCGGCAGCATGGGGCGCCCTTACCCAGGCCACCGCGTTGCAGTGATCAATGATAACGGTCAGGAAGTGACCGATGGCGAAGCCGGGGAAGTTGCCATGCATCGCTGCGACATCCACGGCCACCCCGATCCGGTGTTCTTTTTGGGCTATTGGAAAAATGCAGACGCCACCCGCAATAAATTTAGCGGCGACTGGTGCCGCACTGGCGATTTAGCCTCACGCGATGCCGACGGCTATCTGTGGTACCAAGGGCGCGCCGATGACATGTTTAAAGCCGCCGGTTACCGTATTGGCCCCTCAGAAATAGAAAACTGCCTGATCAAACACCCAGCCGTCAGCAATGTCGCGGTAGCGCCTAAGCCCGACCAGGAACGCGGCAACATCGTCAAAGCCTACGTCGTGCTCAGCCACGGCTATCAGGCAAGCGACGCACTCACCGCAGAACTGCAAGCCCACGTACGCGGCAAACTGGCACCGTATGAATATCCAAAAGAAATAGAATTTATCAGCGCACTGCCGATGACGACCACCGGCAAAGTACAAAGACGGGTGTTGCGGCTACAGGAAGAGCAAAGAGCCAATAAACGATAAGCGATAAGCGATAAGCCGTCGCCAATATAGCTGAGGTACTGTGCGGCATAGTGCAAATCGTAAGCGTCCAGCACTCAGCATGATGAACGAAGCTGCACGAGGTCTCAGTTCCTGCGCAAAGCCCAGGCGGGGGCTAGCCCGCTAATTGATCTATTTAGAACGCGGCGCATCAAAGCGCACAAAATCGCCCACATTGACATCGCCTGGTGTAATGTCAGCAGCTAATTCGGCCACGGAAAATAGGTATTGCACCTGCACAATAGTCGCTTTACCCAGACTGGTTTGTGCACTGCCGTAAAGCGTGGGCCGTGATTGATAGGCTTGCAAACCCGATACGGGTAAGTTACTGCCTGCGACCACCACCGTGGCCAGATCGCCGGTCGCAATAGCGGAAGTCGCGCCGGCATCAAGCACAATCTGGTTTTTATTTACCTTGATAATTTTCGCCAATACCGGGAACGGTGCCAGGTCTTGCGCTATCAACTGAGTGGCTTCGTCCAGCAAAGAGGCTATTGCCTGGCCATAGCCGGTAGCAAAAAAGACCGCACTGCCGAACGGTTTATCCCGCCCCACGCTGGCTTGATCTTCTGCCTGCCTTTGCAGCTGATGACGTGACAATAAGGAACCAC
Organism: Burkholderiales bacterium; assembly: GCA_038330335.1. Classification (GTDB taxonomy): domain Bacteria; phylum Pseudomonadota; class Gammaproteobacteria; order Burkholderiales; family Burkholderiaceae_D; genus Undibacterium. The sequence continues at coordinate 10,287 of JBBQNW010000002.1, forward strand.
TTTGGCCGTCATAAATGGCAAACGCGATCTCAATGTGGCGCTTGCGGGTTTCCCACAAACCGAAATATTTTTTCTCTATCCGCTGCCCGGCATTGCGAATTTCACCCGCGATCACAAACTGGCTGTCGTTTTCCGCCGCGACTTGCTGGATAAGTTTGATGCCAGGCGCCTCTTGCTGATAAGTGAAGGACAACAAATGCGGCGAGTGCCGTGTCACAAATTGTCGTGAATTTTCTAAGCGCGATAACAACTCGCGCGGGAAACCCAGTGCAATATCATCGATATCTGCCACCTGGCTTGGCTGATTCACGGCAAAAGCAGTTGCCACAATTTTTTTCCGGAAAAGATGTTCAGGCTGAAGCCTGAGTACTGCGGGCTTATCGATATCAGTAGCAGTTTCGCCTGAGGTCAGATCAACGGTCTGTAGCGATGGCGTTGATGCGGCGGTACTCGTCTGCGACATGCAGGGTGTTGTCGAGAGAAGAAAAACGCCACCCAAAGCGGCCAGGCAGCGGTGCAAGTAAGGCATAATTTTTGTCCCTTTTTTCATGAGTCGCTAACAATAGTGCGCCGATGAGTGTTATGTATGTCCTTGAGCAAAACATATCGTTTTTTACCGGACTTCATATTTCACACCCATCGGTAAATAATTTCTAGTTTTGCAATATCAGCAACTCTTCTTCACTAAAGCCGGCAGCGCGGCGAGCTTCCATGTTGAAAGGTCCGCGCATTTTTGGCGCCCTGAATTGTTCCGCCAGGCTGGCGTAGCAACTCACCGGTTCCAGTTCACGCTCTTTGCAAAGATAAGCAAACCAGCGGTTACCTATCGCCACATGGCCGATTTCGTCACGCAAAATAATGTCCAGGATCTGCGCTGCCGCGACATCACCTGCTTGTGCCAGTTTCGCCCTGATGGCTGGCGTGGCATCCAAGCCCCGTGCCTCCATGGTGCGCGGCACCAGCGCCATGCGTGCCAACACATCGCCCTGAGTGCGCTCGACCATTTCCCACAGGCTATTATGTGCCGGGAACGCCCCATACTCAAAGCCCAGTGTCGTCAGATGCTCTGACAACAAGCTGAAATGGTAAGCCTCTTCTTGCGCCACTTGCAGCCAATCGCTGTAGTAGGCATCTGGCATGCCGGCAAAGCGCCAGATCGCGTCGAGTGCAAGATTCATGGCATTAAATTCGATATGGGTTAAAGCATGGATCAAAACAGCCCTGCCTTCGACGGTATTCATCGCTCTGCGCTTGACATTGAGTGGCGGCACCAGCTCTGGCCGTAGCGGGCGCCCGGGTATCTGTTGCTGCGACTGCAAACTGCGCTCTGTATCCAGTCCCAACCCGGCTTGCAGCCATGTTTCACGCAGCCGGCGCACGCCTTCCGCCTTGACCTTGGGTTCGGGTTCGATCAGCCAGTGCAAAGCTTGTGCCCTTAGCTCATGCCGATGATCCGGTCCTGGATTGACGGCAGTTTGAGACAATTCGCTAGAAAAAGCGCTGGAGATCGGTGAATTCATGCGGGGAGCGTTAAAATGGTGAGTTAATCCCTCTATTTTACGGAAGAATCATGGCCATATACCAATTAGGTGAGATTTCCCCCGAAATCGACCCAAGCGCCTACATTACCGATAGCGCCAATATTATCGGCAAGGTCAGGATCGACGCCAATGCCAGCATCTGGTTTGATGTCACGATACGCGGCGACAATGAGCTTATCAGCGTGGGTGAAAACAGTAATGTCCAGGAAGGCTGCATCCTGCATACCGACCCTGGTTGTCCGCTCAGCATCGGCAAGAACGTGACTATCGGCCATCAAGCCATGCTACATGGTTGCAGCATCGGTGACGGCTCGCTGATCGGGATACAGGCGGTGATCTTAAACGGTGCCAAGATCGGTAAAAATTGCCTGGTAGGTGCCGGTGCGCTGATCACCGAAGGAAAAGAATTTCCGGATAATTCCCTGATCATCGGCACGCCCGCCAAAGCGGTACGCGTCTTGACCGATGAAGCCATTGCCGCCATGCATGGCAATACGGCCAACTATGTACAACGTGCCCAGGAATACAAAACCCAACTCAAGCGTATAGGATAAGCAATGAGCGACAATCTGCAAAAATTCATGTTTGAAAACGCCGGTGTCCGTGGTGAGCTGGTCGAATTACCCAATACCTGGCAGGAAATTTTATCAAATCAAGCTTACCCGACTGCCGTCAAAACCCTGCTCGGTGAGTTGCTTGCGGCGTCGGCCTTACTGAGCTCAAATTTGAAATTTAATGGCACCATGATTATGCAAATCCATGGTGACGGCCCGGTTAAATTAATGGTGGTGGAATGTGACGCCGACCTCAATTTGCGCGCCACCGCCAAACTGCGCGAAGGCGCCGTCATTGCTGAAGATGCAAACTTAAGCGACCTGATCCACGCGCACGGGCAAGGACGTTTCATCATCACCCTGGACCCGAATGACAAAATGCCTGGCCAGCATGCTTACCAGGGTATCGTACCGCTGGATGGCGAATCGATTGCTGTCGTCATCGAAAACTACATGATGCGCTCGGAACAGCTAGACACCAAAATCTGGCTGGCAGCAGATGATCAGGTAGCACGCGGCATGTTATTGCAAAAATTGCCGATGACAGGCGGCTACACAACAGAAAACCAAACAGAAGCAAACTCAGTCATGGATGCGGCCAGTAAGGCAGAACACGAAACCGAAGCATGGAATCGCGCCATTGCACTGGGCGGCACGTTGAAACAAGCAGAGCTGCTCAGCACCGACATCGAAACGCTGATGCATAGACTGTTCTGGGAAGAAACCATCCGTGTTTTTGCGCCGCAACACCCGCAATTTCTGTGTAACTGTTCACGCGAAAAAGTCGGTAACATGCTGAAAATGCTGGGCGAACCGGAAGTAAAAACAGCCATCGCGGAACTGGGAAAACTCGATATCAATTGCGACTTCTGCGGCAAGCTTTACGCTTTTGATCAAGTCGATTGCGCCCAGTTATTTATTGCCAGCACCCTGGTTGATGGTGTTGACCTGCCCAGCGTCAGCAAGCATTAACATGGCACCCGAATTGACGCTCGAATTAACGCTCGAATTAACACGCAGAGCGCATTTCTGATGTCGATACGCTGACGGCAAACCCGAGACTTTGTGTCTCCGGAATTTGCCTTCAGCGGCAAGCGGCTAACTGCCTGAATGTGACGCTACTCCGGTACGATCGCCGTGACTTCGATCTCTAGCTTTGCCCTATCCTTGATTAATTCTGCAACCTGATTCGCTTGTGTGATGAACAGTAGCATTAAGGATTGAAGCGAGAATGGGGGAACTGCGCGGAACTAGCGATTTATGTCCATCATTTCTACAGAGACAACTGTATAGAAACAGCATCAATGCTTATCTTTTGCTGTTTTGGTACTTACCGCTGCACTCGCAGAAGTTGACTGTATCGCAGTACCTACGTCTAAAATCTGCACAAAGATTTCATCTTTTTTGATCATGCCCAATTCAAAGCGGGCACGCTCTTCAACGGCACCGGTGCCGGTTTTTAAATCTTGCACTTCGGATTCAAGCTTACTATTGCGCTCTTTCAGCCCTTCATTTTTCAGCTGAGCTTGCGTTACTTGCCTATCCAGATCCCACACCCGCAGCCAGCCACCTTTGCCCAGCCAAAGTGGATATTGTATGAGCAACAAAAGTGTGGCAAATGCCAGAGCGATTAAACGCATGGAATAATAATCAGAGAGAGTAATGAATGACGAACTAGAGCGAAGAAAACATCAAACACATATTTTATGCAAAAAAAGGGGAAACTCAGTTCCCCCTTTTTACACTGCAATAGCGCTTACTTCAAATTATAAAACGCATCACGACCCGGGTAGCTGGCGATTTCGCCCAAATCTTCCTCAATGCGCAATAATTGATTGTATTTTGCAATACGATCAGAACGTGACATAGAGCCAGTTTTGATTTGCAAAGCATTTAAACCAACCGCGATATCGGCAATGGTGCTGTCTTCGGTTTCACCGGAGCGATGCGAAATAACCGCAGTATAACCAGCACGCTTGGCCATTTCGATGGCAGCAAACGTCTCAGTCAACGTACCAATCTGGTTAATCTTGATCAGAATAGAATTGGCGATCCCTTTTTGGATGCCTTCTTTAAGAATTTTGGTGTTAGTGACGAACAGATCATCGCCGACTAACTGCACTTTTTTGCCTAACACATTAGTCAAAATCGCCCAGCCTTCCCAATCGTTTTCTGCCATCGCATCTTCAATCGAGATGATAGGATATTTGTCTACCCAAGTTGCCAGAAGATTAGTGAAATCGGTGGAAGACAATGTCAGGCCTTCGCCTTCCAGGTGATATTTTCCATCTTTGTAAAATTCGCTGGCAGCACAATCTAAGCCCAGAGCAATCTGTGTCCCCGGCTCATAGCCAGCCGCTTCAATCGCCTGAATAATCAGTTTGATGGCTGATTCGTGGTTATCTACGGAGGGCGCAAAGCCGCCTTCGTCGCCAACCGCAGTCGTCAGACCTTTATCTTGCAGGATTTTTTTCAGTGCGTGAAAGACTTCAGCACCGTAACGAATCGCTTCACGGAAACTAGGAGCGCCGACCGGAATGATCATGAATTCCTGGATATCCAGGTTATTGTCAGCATGTGCGCCACCATTGATGACATTCATCATCGGCACCGGCATTTGCATCGCGCCTGAACCACCGAAATAACGATACAGTGGCAAGCCAGCTTCTTCTGCCGCGGCTTTGGCCACTGCCATAGAAACGGCCAGCATAGCGTTCGCGCCGAGACGGCCTTTATTTTCTGTGCCATCTAAATCGATCAAAGTGCGATCAAGAAAGGCTTGTTCGTTGGCATCGAGACCCATGATCGCTTCGGCGATTTCAGTGTTGATATGCTCGCAGGCCTTAAGAACGCCCTTACCAAGAAAGCGTGACTTATCGCCATCACGCAACTCTATCGCTTCGCGGGAACCAGTCGACGCCCCTGAAGGTACGGACGCACGGCCCATGACGCCGGACTCCAGCAACACGTCACACTCAACGGTGGGGTTGCCGCGCGAATCCATAATTTCACGACCAATAATATCAACGATAGCACTCATTTAACTCTCCTAAACGATCAATGTAGCGAACAAAGTAAATCACTTATTTGTACTGGTATTTTTTGCTTGTCTCTGCACTGCAGATAAGTCTGACAGCCTGGTCTGCCTGCCGAATAAGAGCAGGCTGACAGATAACATTGCATTTTGATTTTATCTAGTGACGAGCCGGTGATACTCAAACTACCGGCACCATCCTGATGCGATGAACTCAAAAGCTATTTTAGCTTCACCGTCCCCGGCCAGGTCAGGCCAGGGGCGGGACTTTCATCGCAGCTAAATCAGGCAAAGCTGGATTCTAAAAATCCATTTTTCTTGACCACACGATCTAACTCGATCAATGTCGACAACAATTCTTTCATACGACCCAAAGGTACGGCGTTAGGGCCATCTGACATGGCTTGCGCCGGATTTGGGTGCGTTTCCATAAACAAACCGGAGATCCCCACCGCGATGGCGGCACGCGCCAATACCGGAACGAATTCACGCTGCCCACCGGACGAGGTGCCCTGACCGCCAGGCAACTGCACCGAATGGGTCGCATCAAAAACCACAGGGCAATTGGTCTCGCGCATGATCGCCAGTGAGCGCATATCCGACACCAAATTATTGTAACCAAAAGAAACACCGCGTTCGCACGCCATGAAAAGATCTTCCGACAAACCCGCTTCTTTGGCGGCGGCACGTGCCTTGGCAATGACATTGATCATGTCATGCGGCGCTAGGAACTGGCCTTTTTTGATATTGACTGGTATGCCCGATTGCGCGCACGCCTGAATAAAATCCGTCTGGCGACACAAAAATGCCGGCGTCTGCAACACATCGACTACCGCTGCCACCGGTTTGATTTCTTCAATGGCATGAATATCGGTCAAAACCGGCACATTCAATTGCTTTTTGACGTCAGCAAGAATTTCCAAACCTTTTTCCATTCCCAAGCCGCGAAAAGATGTACCGGATGAGCGGTTGGCTTTATCAAAAGACGATTTGTAAATGAAGGGAATGCCTAATGCTGCCGTCATTTCCTTCAAGGCACCGGCGGTATCCAGCGCCATCTGGTGCGACTCAATCACGCAAGGGCCTGCAATCAGAAAGAAAGGGTGATCCAGACCGACATCAAAACCGCAAAGTTTCATATTAGTTTCCGTTCACAAGTTGAGCGGCAGGCTTATGCGCATTTTTATGCGCCAAGGCGGCTTTGGCAAAAGAAATAAACAGTGGATGGCCATCACGCGGTGTCGACTTAAACTCCGGATGATACTGAACGCCGAGGTACCATGGATGTACATCGCGCGGCAGCTCCATGATTTCGCACAGATCTTCGGTCGGGGTGCGCGCCGAAACAATTAAACCGGCTTGTTCAACCCGTCCGAGGTAATGATTGTTCGCTTCATAGCGGTGACGATGACGCTCGGTAACGACATTGCCATAAATTTCAGCAGCAAGTGTGCCGGGATTAACCGCACAGGTTTGCGCGCCCAGACGCATCGTGCCGCCCAGATCAGAATTCTCGTCGCGGCTTTCTACTTTACCGTCATGGTTTTGCCATTCATTGATCAGCGCAACTACTGGCTGCACTGTCTCAGGGTCGAACTCTGTCGAATTTGCCAGGGTGAGGCCAGCCATATTGCGCGCATATTCGATCAACGCCACCTGCATACCAAGGCAAATACCGAGGTAAGGGATTTTGTTTTCACGTGCATAACGCGCTGCCATGATCTTGCCTTCTACCCCGCGCTTACCAAAACCTCCCGGGACTAAAATAGCATCGAATTTTTCCAGCGCTTTAGTACCGTGTGCTTCGATTTCTTCAGAATCGACATACTCGATATTCACACGGCTTTCGGTGTGAATGCCGGCATGGCGCAAGGCTTCGGTCAGAGATTTATACGACTCAGTGAGATCGACATATTTACCGACCATACCGATAGTCACTTCGTCTTTCGGATTTTCCAGAGCGAAAATCAACTTATCCCACATTTCCAGATTAGCTGGTTTAGGGGACAGAGCAAGTTTGTCGCAAACGATTTTATCCAGACCCTGATCATGTAACATCTGCGGAATTTTGTAGATGGTATCGGCATCCCAGACTGAAATAACCGCTTCTTCAGGGACATTGGAAAACAAAGAAATTTTGGCGCGCTCATCATCAGGAATAGGACGATCGGCGCGGCATAATAAAGCATCGGGGAAGATACCGATTTCGCGCAATTTTTGCACGCTATGCTGAGTCGGTTTGGTTTTCAGTTCACCGGCTGACGCCAGGAAAGGAACCAGAGTCAGATGCACAAAAGCAGCCGAGTTACGACCGGCACGCAGACTCAGTTGGCGTGCGGCTTCCAAAAATGGCAATGATTCGATATCGCCGACAGTGCCGCCGATTTCTACCAAGGCCACATCGAAACCCGCCGCACCGCGGTGGATATACTCTTGAATTTCATTGGTGATATGCGGAATAACCTGAACGGTTTTGCCCAAATATTCACCACGACGCTCTTTACGAATCACCGATTCATAGATCTGGCCAGTGGTGAAGTTATTCACCTTTTTCATTTTAGCCGTGATGAAGCGCTCGTAGTGACCCAGATCCAGATCAGTTTCGGCACCGTCATCGGTAACAAAAACTTCACCGTGTTGCATAGGGCTCATGGTGCCCGGATCAACGTTGATATACGGATCGAGCTTAAGCATGGTGACTTTGAGGCCGCGTGATTCAAGAATCGCAGCGAGGGAGGCAGCAGCAATGCCTTTGCCTAATGAGGAGACTACGCCCCCAGTAACGAATACAAACTTGGTCATTGCAGAAGGTGCCGGACGGCACAAGCGGGAAATTCGAATTATACCCCACGTAGCCCGCGCAACACTAACTTGCGCGGGAATTTTTACAGTTTTTATCAGCGCTACCTGATGCGCCTATGATGTTTTTGCAATGTTACTGCAGCGCATAAGTAAATTGCAATCTGGCAAAATTTTGTGCGCCGATGGCATTCGACAACTCTTTGATTTCTGTGCTGCGCCGCAATACTGCGGCACTTATTCCATAGGATGCCGAGCGCCATTGATAGCCTAATTCCAATTCTCCCACTGAACGCTGCGGATGAATCGCCAGTGCCTGGTTGGTAAAATAACCGCCCTGAAGGGTCGCGTTATAAGCAATCGCTTTGATCTCTGTGCGCAGATAGCCGTAATGGGCAAGCTGCTCAGGCAACTTATTCAACTGACCAAAACGCAGTGTTGCCTCCATACTGGCATCGGTAAAAATATTCCCGATACGCGCCTTAACACGCGGACTCAGGTCAATGTAACTCACCGGCGTCCATCGTCCCGGGCTCCATTCGCCGGACAAAACGACGCCCCATTCTTGCTGTAATTGAGTGCTCCAGGCTTGCGGCAATGGCTGTTTTATCAGACGATGCAAGTGGGTTTGCGTCCACTCGCCTCCGGCGCACGGGCCTAAACATCCCAGATCCAGCGCCAGCCGGCTTCCCTTCCCGTTGACATCAGACACTTCGCGGAAGACGCTGGCATACAGCCATCCGGCGTACGGATGGTCGGTCGCTGAAATTTGCCCGGGGCTTAGCTTGATATCTGATGCAGTGTACAGATCCTGCCCGATTTGCCAGCCATACGCCACCGAGGTGCTTGGCGTATTGAGTATTTTACGAACCGACAACTGATTGCCACTGGTGTAAAAACCATCATCTCTTTTCAACAACAAACTATCATTGTCGATAGTCAGACGCAACACAGAAATACCGCTGGCCTGTACTTGCCGGAACTCATCCATGCCGGGCAAAGCATTCTGTGCCTGCACACTACTGGAGATGAGCAGCCCGGCGGTCATGCTGACGCCGGCCAGTCTTGCCAGCCTACATCGGGTTAGTTTGAATAGATTCAGGCCTGCCATGGTTAGGCTTTCAAGTTAAACGAGCAAATCATGTCATGCACCGCTGCTGCAGTTTGCATCGGCACTTCCATCGGGATCAGATGTCCTCCCGGGATTTTAATAAAATGCGACCCGACCAGTTTTTTAGTGGCTGCCAGACCCGCCTGCCGGCACTCTACCGATTCGGTACCACCAACGAAACCAACCGGAACTTTCAGCCCGCGACGGGCGATCTTCCCCAAATGATGCGGTAAGGTTAAATAGATCTGGCTTTCAATTTCGCGGGTAAAACGCAAGGTGACGCCTTCCGGATGAGGTGCCACACCACAGTGTATATAGTCGCGCAATACCTCCGGCGGCCAGATCGCAAACATCTCTTTAGAGGCAAAATGCTGATAGGCCGCCTCGGCATCCTTCCACAAGGTGCGGCGTTTTTCTGAGAAACGTGCGGGAGAGAATTTTTTATCAACACCAAGGACTTTAGAAACCCGCAGCATCAGTGCGCGCCAACCGGCCACCAGAGGGGAATCCAGCACCACCACGCAGCGCACCAGATCAGGGCGCAAGTTAGCCACCATGAAAGCCAATATTCCTCCCAAAGAATGGCCAACCAGGATTACGGGCTCCTGATAGCGCTGCGTTAAGGTATCAATCAGCTCCTGCACCAGATTCGGCCAGCCATCCGTGACCGGATAGGCGGGGTTGTGAGCATGAATATCGAGCGCGCGCACATCATAATGCGCGCTGAGATGGTGGAAAAATACCCGATAGGTTCCGGCAGGAAAGCTATTGGCATGCACAAAATGAAGAATCGGCTTACGGGTTTGTATGGTCGTTTGTGTGGGCATAAGTTGGTGTGACAAGACACTTTAGTGGTAATACCAGTAACGCGCATGCTCGGTACGATAGTCGGAAATAGCAAGAGTGGTTCCGAATTGTAATGTGATTGCGCCTGCCTCGTCTGTTCTTAGACGGTTTACTCCAAAATTGGCGTAGCGCTGGAACACTTCTGGCTTGGGATGGTGGTAGCGATTTTTGTAACCTACCTGAAACAGCGCCACCTGCGGGTGCACCGCTTGCAGAAAGGCGTCCGTCGATGATGTGCCACTACCATGATGCGGTGCCAGTAGCACCGTCGACGACAGTTTTGCCGGAATACTATTGACCAATTCATCTTCCTGTATGGCTTCGATATCGCCGGGCAACAGTATAGACAGCGTTTTGGTCGATATTTTCAGGGTACAGCTACGCGCGTTTGGCTTCCATTTATCGCTGGTGTAACTGGCGGCGCCCGGTTGCAACATCTCAAACTCGACCTCATCCCAGCGCCAACGCTGGCCCGCTTCGCAACGCTGATGCACGGGCGACGCCTGGACAATCGCGCTATCGGCTTTCAGCGAAGAAAGGACCTTACCTGTTTGGATCGCCGCCAAAACGCTTAAGGCGCCACCTGAATGGTCATTATCATTGTGCGAGACAAGCAAGGTATCAATCTGATGAATCCCTCTTGCGCTTAAATAGGGCAATAAAACCCGGCTGCCGCCATCCGATTCGGGTGAATAGTAGGGGCCGGTATCGTACAACAACCTGTGTGTTGAGGTCTCTATCAGCAGCGCCATGCCCTGACCAACGTCAAACGCAGTGACGAGCATGTCACCTGGTTTTGGCCGCTCAGGCGGGTCAAAAAAAAGTGGCAACCAGCACAGCAAACCCAACCAGCGCAAAGGCCAGCCACGGGGTGCCAGCAACCACAATGTGCCCAACATAGCGACTATAAACACCCAGAACGCCGGTACCGGCACAGTCCAGACAGCAAATGGATACTGACTCAGCAGATGCAAAAAATCGGCCAATAATGCAACAAAAACGTGCGCCAGTTGCAGCAACCAGGTCGACAAAGGTGCCGGCAAGATACTGCCTACCAGCGCCAAAGGCGTCACCACGAAGCTGATGAGAGGGATAGCAATGGCATTGGCGACCGGGCTAATCAGCGATATCTGACCAAATAATAGTAAACTTAAGGGTACCAGACCTACCGTCACCGCATATTGCGTGCGGCTGGCAGCTTGCCAGCTTCGGTACCAAGCATCGCGCCGCGAGGCCGGCGGCGGCATACGGGCCCGGCCACTGGTGGCAAACAATAAAATCGCCACTGCGCCAAATGACAGCCAAAACCCTGGCCACAGCACCGCCCACGGATCAAGCACGACCACGGCCCCCAGAGATAAACATAAAATAGCCGAGATACTGGTCAGTCGCCCTAGCCACATGGCCAACGCCACCACCATTAACATATACAGGGTGCGCTGCGCCGGCACACCGAACCCCGCCAGCGCCACATACAATAAAGCCATCAACGCGCCAGAAATAGCCGCCACTTTTTGCGCCGGCAGACGCAAGGGCAATTGAGCATCGGTAAAAAACGAATGGCGCCACAAGTAAAACATCAGGCTGGCAAACAAACCCGCCACCATCGTGATGTGCAAACCTGAAATGGATACCAGGTGCCCGATACCTGTCCGGTTAAAGATTTTCCAGTCAGATTGCGTAACTTCACGCTGATCACCCACCACCAGCGCCACCAGCACCCCCGCGTAAGGGTGATCAGGCAAGGCCGTATGGATACGCTGGCGCAGCAAGGCGCGGCTGCGTTCAACCACATTACTAATGCTCCAGACAAAACGCTCCAGACGCTGATTTTTAAACACACCATCCGGCCGGACGGTGCCGGTGGCGCGCAGACGCTGCTCCAACAACCACACCTCATAATCAAAGCCCATTGGGTTGGCGTTACCGTAAGGCCGCTTCAGGCGTACAGTCAGCTGCCAGCGTTCACCGGGACTGACATCACCAACAACGGCAGCATTGATACTTTTTGACATCGATAGCGCTTGCGGCGCGGCATACCATGACAGGGAAATTTTGGCAGGAAGTTGTGCTGCCAGCGCGACATCAGGCAAGGTTTGTTCAATTAAAAAATTGAAACGTACGCCCTGGGGAAAATTGTGCGGCAAGCTGTCTATGGTGCCGATGAGCGTCACGTCCTGCCCTTCCCACTCAGACGGCAATTCGTCGGACAAATACCATAACGCAAACAGGCTGGCCCAGACAAAGCCAAGCAGAAAGCAGGCAGATAAACCGACACACTGACGCCAACGCGGCCATCTGGCTGCCGGCCAGTAACGCCAGACGATAGCCATCGCGGCAAGTAACAGCAACAAACTAACCAGCAAAAGCCAGAGACGCCACAGCGCAGCTTGTTGCTGCAGGCAAACCACGCCAAGCACAAAAGCGATAATCGCCGCGCGCATGCGCTATGGCCGGCCAAGCCGTAAGCGCGGCATCACGGCGTAGGCATTGGCCGTGGTCTGCGCCGCGACTTGCTCTGCGCTGATGCCGCGCAATGTCGCCAGCACGCAACCGATCTGCGGCAACTCCACCGGGGAATTCAGCGCCGGATGCAACCAGCTTGGCGACATGTCAGGCGCATCGGTTTCCAGTACGATACTTTCTAACGGTAATTGCGCGGCAAGACGACGGATTTGCAATGCACGAGAATACGTCATCGCCCCGCCAAAACCGAGCTTAAACCCCAATGCAATCAAGGCCTGCGCCTGTTGCTCGCTGCCATTAAACGCATGCGCGATGCCGCCCACGACAGGAATACGTCGCAGATGCTTGAGAATGATATCGACCGAGCGGCGCACATGCAGCAATACCGGCAAATCAAAATCACGGGCAATTTTTAGTTGCTCGATATAAAAAAATTCCTGCTTTTCTTTCAAGGGGCTTTGCGTTAATGCTGGTACAAAAAAATCCAACCCGATTTCACCAATGGCGACAAAACGCTGCGCTTGTTGCACCGGTTCAGGAAGTGACATCAAACGCTCCACCTCAGCCCGCAAGTTCAGCAAATCCTGTTCTTTTGCAGCCGGGACATACATAGGATGAATCCCCAGGGCGTAAAAACAATCGCTACGCAAGCGGGCAAGTTCGGCCACTGCGGTAAAATTACCTGGATGCACCGCCGGCATCACCAGCGCTGACACGCCAGCCGCACTGGCCTGCTCTGCCACTGCCAGCGAGGCGCTGATGAACGTCTCGGCAAACGTATCGGGAAACTTATCAGCACACTGATCACCGAATTCAGTGGCATCGAGATGGCAATGGGTGTCTATCCACATAAGATGATTTGCAAGGTATCCGTCCGGGCTTTGTGGTGAATTGGTATGTTGCCATTATGCCCAGATGATTTTTACCCAGTCAACCGCTACTAGTTTGCTTCAAAACGGCAAAAAAATAGCTCCCACAGAGCAGCCACAGAGCGCAGACCCATGCGACCGACGACCCACGACCCACAACTCACAACTCACGCCCCAGACAGACTAAACACCCGCATCCGCAGTGCGCATCAAATTACCTCACTGATGAATCGCCGGCATGACCAGATCAACAACAATCCACATGCTCCAGCGTATGTCCATCTTGATCTGCCGCCACGGCGCGCAATAACCTGGCTGCTTGCACCATGTTTGCCAGTGCGGCGATGGTCTCTGGCCAGTCACGGGTTTTCAGGCCGCAATCGGGGTTGACCCAGAGTCGCGCATCGGGAATCACGCTGCGGGCTTTCTGTAGCAATCGCTGCATCTCCGGCACGCTTGCCACCCTTGGCGAGTGAATGTCATACACGCCCGGGCCAATATCGTTCGGATAGGCAAATTCACCGAAGCCGTCCAGTAATTTCATATCTGAACGCGAGGTTTCTATGGTGATGACATCGGCATCCATCGCGGCGATCCAGGGCAAAATATCGTTAAATTCTGAATAACACATGTGGGTATGGATTTGCGTATCGTCGCTCACCCCTGCCGAACTCAACTTAAAAGCACGCACCGCCCAATCCAGATAAGCGGCCCAGTCCTTGCGCTTTAGCGGCAAGCCCTCACGGAATGCAGGCTCGTCGATTTGTATCATGCCGATGCCGGCTTTTTCCAAATCGGCCACTTCATCGCGCAAGGCTAAGGCGATTTGCAAGGCCGTGGTGGCACGCGGTTGGTCGTCGCGCACAAACGACCATTGCAACATCGTTACCGGCCCGGTCAACATGCCCTTCATCGGTTTGCCGGTAAGACTTTGGGCATACTGACTCCAAGATACGGTCATGGCTTCCGGTCGGTAAACATCGCCGTAAATGAACGGTGGTTTCACACAACGGGAACCGTAGCTTTGCACCCAACCGTTCAGCGTAAAGCCATAGCCCCAGAGTTGCTCGCCGAAATATTCAACCATGTCATTGCGTTCTGCTTCGCCGTGTACCAGCACGTCGATACCTAATTGTTCTTGCTGTTCGACCACTAGCCGTATTTCTGCACGCATGGCATCAAGATAATCAAGATGAGGTAGTTCACCGCGTTTGTAGGCGGCGCGCACCTGTCGGATGACCCTGGTTTGCGGGAAGGAGCCGATGCTGGTGGTGGGAAACAAGGGCAATTGAAAACGTTGCTGCTGCTTGCCGACACGATCCTGAAAAATACTATGGCGCTGCGCATCATTGTCAACAATACCGTTAAGACGTTTTTGTACCAGCGGATTATGAATGCGGCTGGAACTGCTACGGCTTTGCCGCGCCAGACAGGCAGCGTTAAATTGCCCGGCTACCGCTCCCGGCTTACCGTTCAGCGCCAGTTTAAGGGCGACGATTTCATCGAGTTTTTGGGTCGCAAATGCCAGCCAGCTTTTGCTTTCCGGATCCAATGCAGTTTCATAAGCCAGATCGACCGGCACATGCAAAAGTGAACAACTAGCAGCAATCCATAAACGTTCACCGAGTTGCTGCTGCAAGGGTTGCAACTGGGCTAACAGTGCCGACAAATCGGCACGCCAGATATTGCGGCCGTCAATCACACCGACAGACAAGATACGTTCTTGCGGCCAGTTGTTAAGCAAGCCCTGCAATTGTTGCGGCGCACGCACCAAATCGATATGCAGACCGGCAAGCGGCAAGCTGTGCAACAGCTCGGCACGCTCTTGCACCGATTCAAAATAAGTGGCCAGCAACAGCTTCGGCGCCGTTGATGACAGCGCAGTATAGGCCGGTAAAAAAGCATTAAGCCATTGCTTATCAAGATCCAAAGCCAAGATCGGCTCATCGATTTGTACCCACTCCACCCCTGCCCGCTGCAAACGCGCCAGCACTTGCTGGTAGGCCGGAATGATTTTATGCAGCAAATCAAGCGGGTGCGCCAAACTCCCCTTCAACTGTGCCTTTACCTTACCCAGGTATAGCAAGCTCAAAGGACCGACCAGCGTCACTTTGGCGGCATGCCCTAAGGCCTGAGCTTCTGCCAGTTCATCGAATACATCATTGACGCCGCCGTCAAAACGGCTGTCGGCAGTCCACTCAGGCACCAGATAATGATAGTTGGTATCAAACCACTTGGTCATTTCCATGGCAAGGTGTTGCGAATTGCCGCGCGCCGCGACAAAATAGTCAGCCAGCGATAAGTTCGCCGCATCAAAACCAAACCGGGTCGGCAACGCCCCCAATAAGGCCAGCGTGTTGAGCACCTGGTCATACCAGGCGAAGTCGCCGACGCTCACATAATCTAAGCCGGCTTGCCGTTGCAAAGCCCAATGACGGGCGCGTAAATCTCGCCCGGTGTCGCGTAAGGTCTGCGCTGTCAGCTCGCCGCGCCAATACCCTTCCAAGGCAAATTTCAATTCGCGTTGCGCACCGATGCGCGGAAATCCCAAAATATGTGCTGATGCCATGGTCTTACTCCTGTGAATTTTAGTGTTGCCATGATGAGCGAAACTCCATTATGATTCAAACGACATATTTTCAGAATCAACTTGAATTTTACTCATAATGACATCCATCTTAGAGCTGCGCCACCTGAAAACCCTGTATGCCTTGCGTGAAGCGGGCAATTTATTACGTGCCGCGGTCTTATTAAACGTGACGCAATCTGCGTTGTCGCACCAGATCAAACTATTGGAAGAGCACCATGGGCTGCCCTTGTTTGAACGCAAAACCACGCCCATACGTTTCACGCCTGCCGGTGAGCGGTTGCTGCAACTGGCCGATAGCATCTTGCCACAAGTGGCCAATACCGAGCGTGATCTGGCAAGGCTGGCGCAAGGGATGGCAGGGCAATTGCGCATCGCTGTCGAATGCCATACGTGTTTTGATTGGCTGATGCCGGCGATGGATGTGTTTCGTAACCGCTGGCCGGAAGTGGAGTTAGATATCGTCTCGGGGTTTCAGGCTGATCCGGTCGGTTTACTGTATGAACACCGCGCCGACGTCGCAATCGTTTCGGAGATTGATACCACAGAAAGCGTGGCCTATCACCCCTTGTTTCGTTTCGAAATCGTCGCACTGATTGCCAAAGACCATGGTCTGGCAACGCGCGATTATCTGGTGGCACAAGATTTTGCCACCGACACCTTAATCACCTATCCGGTGCCGGATGAGATGCTCGATGTGGTGCGCCAGGTATTGACACCGGCAGGAGTAGAAACCGCGGGGCGCCGCACCACCGAACTCACAGTCGCCATGCTGCAGCTGGTAGCGAGCAAACGCGGCATCGCTACGTTGCCGGTATGGGCGGCACAAAACTACGTCAAGCGCGATTATGTATTGTCTAAAAAGATTACCGCAGAAGGGCTAACAGGCAGACTGTATGCGGCCTGCCTGCCGGATTTATCAGAAAAGACGTATCTGAAAGATTTTGTGACAACGATACGCGAGAGCAGCTATCTCAATTTGCAGAGTATCGAACTGCTTTAATTTATGGCTCAGACATCCACGTACGCGTCAATCTGCACCTCAAACCAGTGACTGTCTGGCTACCAGTACCCCATCCATGTCGGCATAAATCCAGTCACCGGAGTTAATCGCGATACCGCCGATACTAATGCGCGCATCCTGCTCGCCGCCGCCTTTTTTAACGCTACGTAGCGGCATTGCGGCCAAAGCGCGTACCCCGATATTACAAAGATTGATTTCTTCCACATCGCGAATACAGCCATTGACCACGATGCCGGCCCAGCCGTTTTTTTCGGCCAGTACCGCCAGATTGCCGCCGACCAGGGCGCAACGAAAACTGCCGCCACCGTCAATCACCAACACATGCCCGTTACCTGCAGTTTCCAGCACGGTACGCACCATGCCATTGTCTTCAAATAGTTTCAGCGTGGTGGCCGGGCCAGAGAAAGCCGCGTGGCGACCGAAGCGCATAAAAATTGGCGGGATCACCGCCAACTCATGACTCGCCAGCTTGTCTTCGTTGGCATCACAAATATCACAGGTAGAAAAACTCATAAAAGATCCTTAGAAAAAGAAAAATGCTCATACTCCCCCGATATATCAATTCATTATGCCGAATATCGGAAAACCTGATTGCACAGTGGAAATATACCCGGGGCAGTATTAATGTTAATGGCAGATTGCAGCGGACTAAGGCCACATCTGGCGACATCTGATTTTTCTCATTTTAACCAGCTATCGTCATGCCGCCAATGCCCTTGTGCGGGTATTGCTGCCGACATTGACTGCGGTCATGATCGCCAGCATCTGAAACAGCCCGATACAGACAAAAATCCAGGCCAGATGATGCGCGTCCATAACCGCACCAAACATCAGCGGTGCGCACGCCAGACCCAGATCCAGTCCGGAATACACGACCCCATAGACCCGTCCCGTCGCATTTTTTGGGGCGGCAGCGCGAATCAGTAAATCTCTGGATGGCCCGGCAATACCAGAGCCAAAACCAATCGCCGCCATCAACACCAGCGCCAGCGCCGCACTGACCCAGCCGCTCGCCAGTAACAACGCCAACGCACCGGCCACTGAAAAAGCAATGGTGATGGTTCTGTCATGGTGCGTAGTTTTTGCAGCGATAAAGCCGCCCCACAACATGCCGGCAGCAGAAGCGAGCATGTAGGCAGTGTAAGCTGAGGTAGCCCAGGCCAGCGACATGCCATACAAGTCGCGCAATCCGGCAGAAGAAAAGCTCTGTATGCCGCCCAGCGCCATCGCGGTCATAAAGAAAAAACCAAAACACATCCAGACTGCCGGCACACGCAAAAAATCAAGCACACCGGCGCTTGGTTTTAGTGTTTGTGCAGATCCGCTGGCGGTGAAATGCGACGTTTCCCGAATGTGCAGAGCATCACGATATACCACTAACAACAGCAATACGATCAAGGGTAAAAATGCCGCTGCCAGCAAAGCGCTGCGCCAGCCAAACAAGCCTGCCAGAGTGACCAGAAACACCGGCGCGCTTGCCCAGCCAAGGTTGCCACTAATGCCATGAATAGAAAATGCGTAGCCCAGACGCGCGGTGGATACCCGCTTATTGAGCAAAGTGAAGTCAGAAGGATGAAACACGCTATTCCCCAGACCAGCCAGCATAGATCCGGCCATCAGCATGGTGTAATTTTGCGCCCCAGACAGCACGAAGGCTGAGATGGCCAAGCACACCAGGCCGAAAAACAGCACCGCACGGGCACCAAGTTTATCCACCACAAAACCAGCCAGGGCCTGACCGATGCCGGAGACAATAAAAAATGCGCTCATCAACAAACCCAGTTCGGCATAGGAAAGTTGAAAAACCTCTTTCAGCCAGGGGAAAAGCGGCGCCAGTATCATGTGAAAAAAATGAGAGACTCCATGTGCCACCCCGACTAAGGTGATTACCAGGGCATCTTGCTTTACCTCTGCGGTGGGTACGTGGTTGGTGTCGCTGGCATGGTTAGTCATCGCATACTCATAGGGTGATAAGAAGTTGTCAGTGTAGACAAAATGCCAGCGTCTGTTTTAAGATAAAATGCCATAAATTATCGCAAAACCGCCACACTGATAAGCACAATCAACATCGCAAATTATGGCAAATACTCCTATCACCGACACCAAGGCCTCGCCCGCCAGATTATTCCCTACGGCAGAGCGTCCGGTGCGCGTGGTGGCACGCGATCTGGCTGCCGACGAGTTATTGCGCGCCCACCAGCACCCGTGGGCACAAGTGACCTATGCACTCGATGGGGTGATGCAAGTATTTGCCAATCAGCAAACCTGGTTTGTGCCACCGTTACGGGCGATCTGGATACCGGCGGGCGTGATGCATGAAGTGCGCACCCTGGAAAAAGCGCGGCTGCGGGCCATTTACCTGCTGCAAGATATCGCCCCAATTACGGGTGAAGACTGCGTGGTGCTGGAAGTGTCGCCGCTGATGCGGGAACTGGTACTGGCGTTGACGGCCTTAGATCAGCCCGGCACACGCGAAAACCATCTGGCGGCAAGCTTGATCGATGAGATCGCCTGCGCTGACAGTTTGCCAATGAGCGTTGCCATGCCCCGCGATAAACGCTTGAAAAATTTATGCGAAAACTTGCTGGCAGACCCGGCTTCCCATTTGACCTTATACGATTTTGCACAGCAAGTGGGTGCGTCGGAACGCACTCTGGCAAGATTGTTTGAGCAAGAACTGGGGATGAGTTTTGGGATGTGGCGTCAGCAAATGCGACTGGCGCGGGCCGCACCGCTCATTGCCAGCGGTCTGCCCTTGTCGGCGGTGGCAGCAGAATTAGGTTACGCCAGTCAGTCGGCGTTTTCTGCCATGTTTAAAAAAACCTTTGGCAAATCCCCTTCTGCTTTTTTTAAACAGCCCCATCTCGATAAGCCACAATGGTGAGCGATATGAAAAACGTCTGCACCATGCGGCGTGACACCCTTGCCCCTTATGCGCTCATGCTCATGCGCGTCAGCTTCTGCTTTGCGGCATTTTTTCTCTTCAAACATGTTATTGTCTGCCGCCCTTAAAAGGCTATTTATCCATATTCAAACCGACTCCGGGTAGATGGCAGCACCAATAGACGCCCCCGGCAGTCCCATTCTGCCACCACCCAAACCGACCGCGCCCTCCAGTGCCGCGCGCAATGTCTCACAGATTTTTTCTACCACACTGATCTCTTGCACATCAATAGCGTTAAATGCTTCACCACTGCTGATGCGACGAGCTACTTCAGTAAGCTTGCGGATGCCTCTGATCGTCCGCCGCCGCGTGGCATACCCGCGTATCAGCCTCAGGCCAATATGGCCCCCTGATTAAGTTCAACCCGTTCGAATTTGCATCACCGGCTAAATACTGTATTTCGCCGGAAATAGAAAAGATAAAAAAAGCGCAATGTCTGCACATTGCGCTTTTTATTCAAACAAATCCTGCTTAAACGAACCTGGGCTAAAACATCAGCGCTACGAAACTTGGTGAAAAATAATTGGCGCGCATTTAGATTGACTCGTCCGACTCCGCTTTATTAAATACCAAATTACCGTGTTCGACATCCACCAAGATGATATCTTTCGGTCCAAACTTGCCTTGCAAAATCATTTTAGACAGGCCGTTTTCTATCTCTTGCTGAATCGCACGCTTCAATGGTCTGGCACCATAGACAGGATCAAATCCGGCCTCAGCGATTTTCTCCAGTGCAGCATCACTGACCTGCAGGCCCATATCCATTTGTGCCAGGCGTTTACCCAGAACGTCGAGTTGTATTTTAGCAATCGCACCGATATTTTTTGCATCCAGTGCATGGAACACCACAATTTCATCGATACGATTAATAAACTCAGGTCTGAAATGAGCCTTTACCTCGCCCATCACGGCCATTTTAATGACTGCAGGGTCACTGCCTTCCATCGCCTGTATCTGATGTGAGCCCAGATTAGATGTCATCACGATCACGGTATTTTTAAAGTCAACCGTGCGTCCCTGGCCATCCGTCATACGGCCATCATCCAGCACTTGCAACAGCACATTAAAGACATCGTGATGCGCTTTCTCTACTTCGTCCAGCAAGATCACGCTATACGGTTTCCGCCGCACCGCCTCGGTCAGGTAACCACCTTCTTCATAGCCAACATAACCCGGCGGCGCACCGATGAGTCTGGCCACTGAATGCTTCTCCATGAACTCGCTCATGTCGATACGGATCAGCGACTCTTCGGTATCAAACATAAACCCCGCCAAGGCCTTGCATAATTCGGTCTTACCGACACCTGTCGGCCCGAGAAACAAGAAAGATCCGTAAGGGCGGCCAGGATCACCCAGGCCTGCGCGTGAACGGCGAATGGCATCAGAGACCGCAACAATCGCCTCATGCTGGCCGACCACGCGCTTATGCAAAGCGTCTTCCATATGCAATAGTTTTTCGCGTTCGCCCTGCATCATGCGCGACACCGGGATACCGGTGGCACGAGAAACGATTTCAGCAATTTCTTCTGCACCGACCTGGGTGCGCAAGAGTTTCAGCTTACCGCCGCTGGCCTCTTGATGGGTATCGGCCTGCTTGAGCTGCGCTTCCAGTTCGGGCATACGGCCGTACTGCAATTCAGACATGGTTTGCCAGTCGCCTTTACGCTTGGCGTCTTCCATTTGCAGACGAATTTTTTCTATTTCTTCTTTGATGTGAGTACTGCCTTGTACCGTAGCTTTTTCAGCTTTCCAGATTTCTTCCAGATCAGCATATTCGCGCGACAGTTTGGTGATCTCTTCTTCGATCAGCACCAGACGTTTTTTAGAACCTTCGTCTTTTTCGCGCTTTACTGCTTCTTTTTCAATTTTTAATTGAATCAGACGACGGTCAAGCTTGTCCATGACCTCAGGTTTGGAATCAATTTCTATCTTGATCTTGGCGGCCGCTTCATCGATCAGATCAATCGCTTTATCCGGTAAAAAACGATCAGTGATATAGCGATGCGATAATTCTGCCGCGGCCACAATCGCCGGGTCGGTAATATCCACGCCATGATGCACTTCGTATTTTTCTTGCAGGCCACGCAAAATCGCGATGGTCGCTTCCACACTAGGTTCATCGACGATAATTTTTTGGAAGCGACGTTCTAACGCTGCGTCTTTTTCTATGTATTTACGGTATTCATCGAGCGTGGTCGCGCCTACGCAATGCAATTCGCCACGGGCTAACGCCGGTTTCAGCATATTGCCGGCATCCATCGCGCCTTCTGCCTTACCGGCGCCAACCATGGTGTGCAGCTCATCGATGAAGACGATGGTCTGGCCTTCGTCCATGGCGATTTCTTTGAGTACCGATTTCAAGCGCTCTTCAAACTCGCCCCTGAATTTGGCGCCGGCCAGCAAGGCGGCCATATCTAGCGACAATACCCGCTTGGACTTCAGACTCTCGGGCACTTCACCATTCACGATGCGCTGTGCCAAGCCTTCGACAATCGCGGTTTTACCCACGCCTGGCTCACCAATCAAGACCGGGTTATTTTTACTGCGGCGTTGCAAAATCTGAATCGCACGACGAATCTCATCATCGCGACCGATCACTGGGTCAAGCTTGCCCTGCCGGGCGCGTTCAGTCAGGTCAAGCGTATATTTTTTAAGCGCTTCACGCTGGCCTTCGGCTTCCTGCGAATCGACCTTGTTGCCGCCACGTACCGCATTAATCGCCGTTTCCAGTGCTTTGCGGGTTAGCCCATTCTCGCGAACTGCCTTGCCAGCTTCCGATTTATCATCAGCCAGCGCCAGTAAGATCATCTCGCTGGCCAAAAATTCATCGCCGCGTTTTTGTGATTCTTTTTCCGCCAGATTAAGTAACCCGGTCAGTTCACGCCCGATCTGTACCTGGCCATCGGTGCCGCTGACTTTCGGCAGACGGTCCAGCGCGCTCTTCAGGCCATTGGTCAGACTGATAACGTTGACCCCTGCTCTTTGCAACAAAGAGCGGGCGCTGCCATCATCCTGGTTGAGCAAGGCAAGTAAAAGATGAACTGGCTCAATATATTGGTTATCGTTGGCTACTGCCTGGCTTTGTGCATCTGCCAGCGCTTCCTGCAACTTGGTCGTCAACTTATCTAAACGCATAACCGCTCCTTGTAATAATGAATGAATTATCCATAAGTCATTAATAAATAATTAATGGCTAGATTAGGACAGTGGAGCGCATTTCAAGAACAGAATATAGACAAAAGCAAACAAACTTTGCGCTTTATCAAGAACTCTGCGATCACAGGAAATATAAACTTGACAACCTGATTTCATATCAGAACTAAGCGTGATGACAGCGCACATCAAATAAAAATACAAAAAAACAAACTTTATGAAAACTTTGCTTCATTCTTAAATTGTTCAGTGGCACGCACCAACTCCGCTGCAATCCCCGGTTCCATCGCGGCATGTCCGGCATCGGCAATCAGATGAAATTGGGCTTCCGGCCACGCCTGATGCAGACGATACGCCGATACTGGCGGACAAATGACGTCATACCGGCCCTGGACGATCACCGCCGGCAAATGGCGGATTTTCTCGATCTGACTGATCAGTTGATTTTCTTCCATAAATGCGGCATTGAGCATGTAATGCGCCTCTAAACGGCCGATCCCGAGGCTGACGACATCAGATTCAAAATCTTCAATCGCCTGCGGTTGCGGCGCCAGAAACAGGCAAGAGCCTTCATAGCGGCTCCAGTTGCGCGCCGCTTCCATATAGACCGCCGGGTCATCACAAAACAGACGCTTGGCGTAGGCTTGCAGCAAATCACCACGCTCTTCCAGCGGTATTGCTTCGGCAAAACGCCGGTACACTTCCGGATAAAAATTTTGTATGCCGTTGATAAACCAGTCCACCTCGCCCTTGGTGCACAAGAAAATGCCGCGCAAGATAAAGCCGAGGCAAGGTTCAGGGTGCGCCTCACCGTAAGCCAATGCCAGGGTAGAACCCCAGGAGCCGCCGAACACCAGCCATTGTGAGATCCCCAGCATGGCACGAATTTTTTCAATATCGGCAATCAACAAGGCTGTCGTATTGTTCCGATATTCACCCAGCGGCGTTGATTTACCGGCACCACGCTGATCAAACAGCACAATACGGTAATACGCCGGATCAAAAAAACGCCGGTGCGCCGGCGATGTACCGCCACCCGGCCCACCATGTAAAAACAAAACCGGTTGGCCATCGGGATTACCGCATTCCTCCCAATACAAGGTATGTAAATCATCGACGGGCAACATGCCTTGGCGGTAGGGTTCAATAGTGGGGAACATGAAAGTATTTTTAATACGCCATAGTTAAAGAGCCATTAGCAGACAAGCGCAGTAGGCTTACCGTTAAGGCTGTGCATTTACCGAAACACCACCCCATTTGCCGAACGCATGGTCATCGGTCTCACGCGCATCGACCCAGCGCGCGCCTTGTGGCGTTTGCTCTTTCTTCCAAAAGGGAGCCTGGGTCTTGAGGTAATCCATAATGAACTCGCAGGCCGCAAACCCCTCGCCCCGGTGCGCAGTGGCGACCGCTACCAGGACAATCTGATCCAGCGGCAACAGCGGCCCGACCCGGTGTATCACCAGGGTCTCCATTAATGGCCAGCGGGCGCTGGCCTGATCAACAATGTCTTGCAAAGCCTTCTCGGTCATGCCGGGATAATGTTCCAACTCCATACCCTCAATATGAAGGCCGTCATTGAGATCGCGCACCACGCCGACAAAACTGACCACAGCCCCAACTGTAGGGTTATTGGCGCGCAGCTTTGCCACCTCGGTGCTCAGATCGAAATCTTGGGTTTGTACAGAAATAGTCATGATGACGACCCTACCCGCCGGTCACTGGCGGGAAAAACGCGACTTCGGCACCGTCTTCAATCACGGTACCGGCATCCGTCATTTGCTGCTGGTAAGCCATACGCAAAGCGCGCCCCTCTGCCAATGCCTCGGCCCAGACGCCACCACGGGCAATCAGCCATTGCCTGACATCGCCGACGGTTTTAATCTGCGCAGGCAGATCAACCGTTTCTTCAGAGGTGGCTAGCTTCTCGCGGATACTGGCAAAAAAACGTAATTGGATTTTCATATAACACTTAATTCATCAGATTAGTAAAAGGAATAAACGTCACCATATCGCCTGCGGCAATCACCTGCCCCGGCGCCAGATTGATCAAACCATCGCCCCATACGGTTGAGGTAAGCACTGCCGAACTCTGATTGGCAAACAAATCCAGACCACCTTGCGGGTTCACTCTGGCACGCAAAAACTCGTTACGACGGTCGGGCTTACTCCAGTTAAAATCGGCCCGCATGGCATACGCCTGCGGAGTAACCGCTGTTACCCCTTGCATACGCAGGATAAACGGCCGGACAAAGAGTAAAAACGTGACGAAGCTCGATACCGGGTTTCCCGGCAACCCGAGAAAAAAAGCGCTGCTGCCTTGTTGACCGCCGTCTCTGTTTACCTCACCAAAAGCCAGAGGCTTCCCCGGCTTAACCGCGATCTGCCACATATTCAAACGTCCCTCGGCCTCCACTGCCGGTTTAATATGATCCTCTTCACCGACCGAGACACCGCCCGAAGTAATGATCAGATCATGCTCTTGCGCAGCTAAGCGCAAGGTGGCGCGGGTGGCTTCCAGACTGTCCGGGACGATGCCGTAATCGGTGACGGAACAGGCCAGATTTTGCAACAGGCCCGTCAGTAAAAAACGGTTGGAGTTATAAATGGCGCCGGGCTTTAATACTTCACCTGGCATCGCCAGCTCATCACCGGTAAAAAATACCGCAACGCGCAGCTTACGCGTGACCGGCAACGTGACCAGACCGACTGATGCCGCCAAACCAAGCTCTTGTGCCCGCAAACGGGTACCCGCGGCTAAAATGCTTGCGCCGGCGCAGATATCTTCGCCCTGCCGGCGTATCCATTCACCCGCTGCCGGTGCGTGTAATACCGTCACCATGTCGCCGTCCAGGCTGCATTGCTCTTGCATCACCACGGCATCGGCGCCAGCCGGTATCATAGCTCCGGTAAAGATTCTGGCCGCCGTTCCGGCTTCCAAAGCCTGACCAATGTGGCCTGCTGGTATGCGCTGCGACACGCGCAAACGCGCCGAAGCACTGACGCAATCGGCTGAACGGACGGCATAGCCATCCATCTGGGTATTATCCATCGGCGGCACATGTAATAAAGAGCTTTGCGTCTGCGCCAGCACACGGCCATTGGCTTCCAGCGTGGGTACGAGATCAGTCTCAGTCACAGGCCGTACTGCAGCCAATAAAAAATCAAGCGCCTCGGCGACACTTAACATAGGTTTCTTCGGGGTCATAAATCGGGCTAGGTAGGTTGTTTAATGATCGTGGTATTGATCAACTGTAGTGAACAATTGCAGTAAATAATTGCAGCAAGTGCAGTAAGCGCTCATATCTGACTCTGCTTGGGCTTTATTTGAACTCTATTTTATACCGCAGTATGCCAGCGTTACGGCAATTGAATCACACCACGCCCCAGTTCCAGCACGCGTCCGCCCACGCGTATTTGCCGGTCGGCATGCACATCGAGATACAATTGGCTAGGGCGCTGTACTTGTTCACCTTGCGTGATCTGCAAACTGGCCGGTATTGTGCGATCCGTCGCGATCCACCAACCACCCAGATTGGCACAGGCAGAACCGGTTCCCGGGTCTTCCGCCACGCCACCACCCTGCTTGGTAAAGAAGTAGCGCGATGTTACCTGCAGCCGCCCCGAACTGGTTTGCGCTGCATCATCGAAGGCAAACACATACGCGGTCTTGCGACCAATACTACTTTGCGGCCATTGCGACAACTTGCTACTGTCGGGCTGCGCACGTTTTACCGCTGCGGCGGTTTTTAGGGGCACCAGCAATTGGTCGGTACCGGTATTGATCCACAAAGGATCAGACAGCAAATCTTGCTCCTGCAAGCCCAGTAAAGCGGCCACCTGCATGTTGGATAATTCACACACCATCACTTCAGGGCCACCTTTACAGGGGGCGGTAAAGGTCCAGATGTCGCCATCGGCCTGCACAGGCACCACCCCGGCCTGGCATTCCAACGTTAACGCCGCGCCTGTTTGCAGCACATCACGCACGACATGCGCCGCACCTAAGGTGGGGTGACCGGCGAACGGCATTTCATAGCCGGTAGTAAAAATCCGCATACGCGCCGAGGCGCAGTCAGATGGCAGGATAAACACGGTCTCGGACAAATTAAATTGTAAAGCCAGGGCCTGCATTTGCTCATCAGAGAGGCCTTCGGCGTTATCAAACACGCATAAGGAATTGCCGCCAAAAGTAGCTTCGGCGAACACATTGAGCAGGCGGTAGGAGTAAGTTGGCATTGAACTGCGCTTCCAAAAGAGATGCCGGTATGATACCGAAATTACCTAAAATATCGATAGAAATTACTAGAAATGGCTTTTTAAAAAGCGCTAACCCAGGAATCATGCGCCGTCCCAAGCCATTTACTGCCACAAGCCTTACGGCGATGGCACTTAGATGCCTTTGGATTTTTCATACGGGTACTCTTCAGCATCTGATCATTCAATTTATTGGGCTCAATAGAACTCAATGCAAATCAATTGAGTCAGCTCGCCAATGCTGCGCTTAGGATAAAATTGCTGCATCGCCAATTTGGCCGGGCAAGCTGCATACGTTAGACCGAAAACTACAGGCCACAGCAATAATATTAGGAAACACTCATGGACAGTAGCTGGCTCATTCGCCTGTGGCAACAAGACAGCAGCGTACTTATTTTTATCAATGTCCTGTTACAACAACTCGGCTTGCCAGTACCTTCGGTGCCGACCATGATGCTGGCGGCCAGCCAGGCCAGCGGCATGACGGCGCTAAGCTTGATGTTATTGGCAGCGGTACTGGCCTCGTTGCTGGCCGACTGGATCTGGTTTCAGGCCGGACGCCTGTTTGGCTACCGCGTCTTATCACTGCTCTGCAAGCTGTCGATTAACCCGAGTTCTTGCGTCAATCAGACTGAGGCACGCTTTATCAAATGGGGGATTTGGTCGCTGGTGTTTGGTAAATTTATTCCCGGTTTTTCTACTGTGGCACCGCCGGTTGCTGGCGCCCTGGGTATGCGCCGCTCCTCTTTTTTTATTGCCTCGGCAGCGGGAGCCGCATTATGGGCGGGCTTGGCATTACTGGCAGGTTATGCTTTTCAGCCGCAGATTGATGCTGCACTGGCGCTGATGTCGCAGCACGGTATCCGTTTAACCTTAATTGTCATCAGCCTGATCGGAATGTTAATAGGCTGGAAAGTACTGCAAAAATACCGTTTTGAAAGAATGGCCTCGATACATCATGTCAGCCCTGAAGACATGGCAGTGGCGTTGGCTAGCTCTCGTCCGCCACATATTATTGATCTGCGTAGTCAGACCCTGGTGGCTGAAACCGGCCGCATCCCCAACGCTCATGTGACCGATTACGATGCCATCACGCGCTCGCTGGCGAATGTTGCCAAAGACTACCCCATCATCACCATTTGCGCCTGCCCGCAAGATGCGGGCGCCGTGCAGGTAGCGCGCGACTTGCAAGAACTGGGTTATCGCCATGCCTATCCTTTGCGTGGCGGTTTTGAAGCCTGGAAAACCATGGCGCAGGCAGATCCGGCTTTGCTGATTCTGGCCACAGGCTAAGGTACTGATTGAGGCAATGAGACGAGACCAGGCAAGAAAATTCGACTTCAGTAACATGTTCACAGACTGATTATTAACCCCACCCGCTGCAAACTGTATTTCGATTTATGCGCAAAAAAATACTCATTTTACTTGCCCCCGGATTACGCTGGCTAAAGAGTTTCATTCCGAACACAGTGACGGTTAACCGGCGTGAGCGCGTGCGCGCATGTTGCGGTGCTTTGCTTGGCATTTTTGTGACCGCCCTGGTCGGCCATCTGTTATTGGGCACCTCGCCAGCCCTGCCATTTTTGATTGCCCCGATGGGCGCCTCGGCGGTCTTACTGTTTGCCCTGCCGTCCAGCCCGTTGGCGCAACCCTGGTCGATTTTAGGTGGCAACATGGTGTCTGCCGCGGTTGGTGTTGCCTGTGTATTATGGATCAGCAATCCCGGTCTCGCTGCTGCCGTGGCAGTAGCCGGCGCAATCGCTGCGATGTTTGCCTTGCGCTGCCTGCACCCACCAGGCGGCGCCATTGCCTTATCTGCGGTGCTTGGCGGTGCGGCAATACATACGCAAGGATTTAATTACGTCTTGTTTCCGGTCGGGTTAAATTCCATTTTATTATTACTGCTGGCGATCGTGTTTAACAACCTGACCCGCCATACCTATCCGCAGCAACAGCAATCAGAACAAAAAAGCATCCACAAAACAGCGGACATGACGCCGACCGCACGTCTGGGTTTTACCTCGGGAGATCTTGATGCGGTCATTCAACAATATAACGAAGTGCTTGATATTAGCCGTGACGATCTGGAATTTTTATTTAAACAAACCGAGATGCAAGCCTATCGCCGCCGCTTTCATGAAATTAGCTGCGGCGATATCATGTCGCGCGACATTATTACCGTTGAATATGGCACCTCGCTGGAAGACGCCTGGCACTTATTGCGCAAACACAAAATCAAGGCATTACCAGTATTGGACCGGGCCCGCCGTGTCATCGGTATTTTGACTCTGGTAGATTTTATGAAGCACGCCAATCTTGATGTCTATACGGGCTTTGAAACTAAATTGCGCCAATTCATCCAACATACGATAGGCATTCACTCGAACAAACCAGAAGTGGTCGGCCAAATCATGACCTCACAGGTACATACCGCCAGTGAAAATTTGCATATCGTTGAATTGGTGCCTTTATTATCGGACGCCGGTATGCACCACATACCGATTATCGACAAAGAAAGACGTCTGGCAGGCATCGTCACCCAATCCGATTTAGTGGCGGCTCTGTATCGCGCCCGTCTAGCTGAAGCACCGGTGACCGTGCAAACTGGCAAACGCTATCCAATGCAGGAGATACCGGACGCGGTTGTTTAGTTTAGTTTCGTTTAGTTTCGTTTAGTTTAGAGCCAGCGTCGGACTCTGGCACAATAAGCCAGGTAGCGTTCACCAAACAAAGCCTCCAGGGCACGCTCTTCAGGAATGATCTGAAACCGGTTGATATACCAGATAAACAATACGAGGAAACCAAGGTTCAACAAGTTGCCTAGCCAGACAACAAAGGCGGCCAACATCAGCAAATCTCCGAGGTAGATCGGGTTTCTCGAATAATTAAATATTCCGGACGTCACCAAACTGGATGCTCGCGCAGGTCTGAGCGGATTCACCGTGGTTTTTACCGAAACAAAAGCAGCCAGCGCCAGCGTCATCAGAACTAAGCCTATGAGCAGTAACACAATTGACAGCGGCAATAGCCATACTGATTCAACTCTGCCAAGCCCAAGCATACGGTTATTGAACCACATCAAGGTGGCGATAAGGGCTGCCACAACTGGGGGCGGAATGAGCGGATTCATATTCGGACTTTCATGTGGGCATCATGTGATGCCATGTAAATAAGGCATCGACAGCAATTTTTTATGTTGAGAATACTCCAGGTCTGGCAATCTGAGACAAGGCTTGATTTTAACCAATGCCATCATCGGGCAGACGTTCTCAACGCGCTGCATAGATAGCCAAATACGGCGTCTTACTTTATGCTGGAGCACGGCGCACAAGTGTATTACCAATTTCAGGAAAACAAAAAGGAAAGACCATGGCAAAGAAAAAAGACGAACTCGACCCTGAAACGATGGCCGTGATTGAATGGTGCATCGAAGTAGAAGGTTTTTTGGTAGCGGGCGGAGCCACGATGGCGCAAGCGCAGGAATATATTGAAGATCAGATTGAATTCTTAACTGACCAGTTTTATGACGGGATAACGCCGGAAGACGCCGCCAAAGAAGCTCTCAGCGATTAACAATAAAGTTGTTTGATACAGAAAGGCGCACTATCTTTGCGCCTTCATATGAATCACCCACTCCCCTCACTGTTGGTCAGATGGCTTTTTTTCACCCATGGCTACCCGTATTTTTTCCAGCTTGACTTCGTAGTCACCTGCATCTCCATATCGCAGAAACCGCTGATAGTGCGCATGGGTTGCGGCCACCTTACGGGCATGCTTGATGGGACAAAAATATTCTTCCGTTCTAGCCACAATTTCACTGACATACGCCATCAGGCCATTGCCATACGCACAATAGGTGCAATGAAATTTTTCTATCCAGTTAAGGTATTCCAGTTGCTGCCGGTCAAACACGATGTAATCGCGTCGTTGCACTTTAGTGATTTTGTATATCGGAAAACAGCTTGCCTGATAAAAACTGACGAACAGATCCAATATCACCATCGGTACGATCATGCTATAGATAATGGGGCCGGTAATCAGGTTTTGCGGCCGGTAGGTCACTACCCAATGAAAAAAACTTTTCTTGAGGTTGAGATGGGTCTGCCGGACAGATTCTTCAAACTCAACCCGCTTTCCCTTAATCTGATACAGCACACTAGCTTCATGCTCATGTACAGCGCTACGCAAATCCTCTTCAAGTACGGCTATCTGATCCAGTAACTGGGTAATTTTTTCATTCATAATAAATTGGCAGGTCCGGCAGCATTGCCCCACCCAAATCTTTCGTCTGGTAATAATCTATCGACGATATTACTCGATATATCAACCATTTCAGCATCAGGTAACAATCTAATCTGAAGAGATAGTGATCTATTCGGATTATTACCTTGATCATTTCAATAATTCGACGGCATATTCAACAACTTATGGCCTTCAACAATAGCAGTTCAATGCCTTTCCCTGATTTCACGCTGGCGTGCACCGGCCAGACCTGCCGCGAGCAAAGCAAGCTCACGGGCAAATAGTTCCAGAATATCTTCCATCGTTGCGATACCCACCAAACGCTCGGCATCATCGACGATCACCAAGCGACGTACGCCATGCGTGTTCATCAATTTAACTGCATCCATGGCATCCATTTCCGGGCTCGCGATGACCAGATGCTCTGACATGACATCCCCGGCAGTAAAGACCGCCGGATCCAGACCTTCGGCAATTAATTCAAGCACCAAATCACGATCACTCACGATACCAATTGCCCGGCTTCTTTCTTCGGCATCCACTACTACCATCGCCCCTACATGATGTTGTCGCATCAGTTCCGCCACCATCGATGCGGTCGTATCGGGCTCCACCACAGCAACCACTGCAGTGGCAAAATCTTTTAACTGATTGGCCATATTTACTCTCCGATAGTGCGACACAAGAAAAACAATACGTCATCTGGTAACGAAAATACCGTGTATGAATAAGGTATTCGCCTAAACTTATTAAGCTAAGGTTCAACAGTGAGCAAATTATTGACGCGGGTCACCCCAGGCGCAGACCAGGTGGCACCTTCTATCGCTTTTCGTTCCGCCCATGAGTGCACATGCCCGCGTAAAAAAACGACGCTTCCGTCAACAGCAATATCAATATGCTTCGTTTCACGTACTACCTGCCGGGTCAGCGCTTCTTGAATTTTGCTTGAAATGCTGGCGGGAACGATCTGCTCTTTGAGTCGAATATTGTCAGTGATACCAAGCACACCTTTGAGCGGACGGATCATCCGTTCAACGGCCTGGCGTTGAAAATTCCACGGCAACTCACCCGTCAGTGTCACCCAGCCTTTCTCAACCATGACTTTAATCAATTCTCTGGGGACAGAGGTACTCCAGGCAAGAACATGTTCAATCGCCGATGCAATTTCAGTGTCACTTCGATGATGCGTCCCGTAGGGAATCACCTCAAGTTCCAACGCGACCGATTTCACCCCGATCACACGCTCAACAGCGTGCCTCGCGGCGATTTTTTCTGAATAAGAATCAAGATGCCCGGTCAAAGTGACAACTCCATCGCTGACGGAAACACCGACTTTGGCATCTGGAATAAATGGATCCCATAACAATTCATCCAATATGTCTTTTTGCAGTTCTGAATCGGTCTTCATAACAACTCCAATGTGAAGGACAAAGTGGTAATTGGCACTAAATCGATATCAATCCATATCGATCAGCATAGCCTTGGACACATAGTGCAATTTGAGAAAACTCAATATTGTTACAAAGGGAACTCTAAGTAATGAAAACGTCTTCACTTCAAGTCTTACTCATTGCTGCTGCGTAATTCAGATACACGTCAATGACGCATCAACAAAATGTTTAAAATCAATCAGTTAATTGTTGTCATATAAATACCTGAATATAGGTAGCCCATTCTCTACTTTCTTGGTATTCGTTGTCTACGTGGCTTTTTTTATACTTATGCCATGCTTTCAGCAATTCAAATCATGTACTCAATGAAATAAATAAAGGATAAAAAATGAATCAAATGGAATTGATGAGGCCAGTAATACCAAAAAAATCCTCAATAGCGAGAAAAAATAACGACGTGAAAATATCTACCAGTCATCAGTGGAATGGGAAAGAAGCGGCAATGCTTATCGATGTTTTAGGCAACATTATGGCGTGTAGTCCCGCCGCAGAAAGCCTGTTGGGACGCCATTCCAATATATTGTCCGGTGCGCCAGTTAAAGAGGTATTTCCTGAACTGCCGATGACGACAAGCACGCCCCTATACAACTTGGCATATGCCGCTTTTCGAGATGGGATAGGCGATCCGATATTTCATGTCGCGCTGACGGCAGACGGTAAGGAAGTACCCGTAGAGCTTCATTTATCTGGTTCGCTGATAAATGGAAAACGCACCATCAAGCTTAATTTTAAGGCGTGTGACCTGAGTTGAATTCCTTGCCAATTATCAAAGTAATTACTTTGATAATTACTTTGATAATTACTTTGATAATTCGTTAAATAATTACTTCTTTTATCATTATTAGTTTTTTTATAAATTCATCATTTAAAATTTTCAAAAATATATTTTTTCTCTATTTGATGTCGCACATAGTTTGATTGTGATACCCCGTGACCCTATGCTGATCAGAGTAAATTGATGATCGTGCGAGGGTAACTTCAGACTGAAATAAACATGGAGATTACTATGCCCTTACCCTCAAATCCAACTCGGTCTGTTTCACCGGGGAATGTTATTCGTCCGCTGACACAAAATACCCACTATGAGGTTAGTAATGCTGCAATTGGGCCGCTTTCGCCTTTTTCCTCACAGTCGAGGTATGCGCCTCATCAAAGTGATGTCAGATCAAGTTCCTTCTGGCGCGAGTCACTTTTGATGATGGAAAAATATGTCACTTTTGGACGACGTAAGGTGCGCGCCGACGACAAAGTTTACCTTTGCGGTGAATCATTTGAAAAACTATATCTTATCAACGCCGGGCTTTTTAAGATCGTTAATTTGGCGCCAGACGGACGAGAACAGCCGGCTGGTTTATATTTTCAGGGTGAATGGTTAGGTTTCGATGGAATTCCGACAGGCCAGCATGGCTGCTCTGCTATTGCACTCACTACCGGTGAGCTATGGACAGTTCGTTATGACAGCCTTTTACAAACCAGCGCAAGAGAACCGATGTTGATGCGCGTAGTATTTGCAGCAATGAGCGCACAACTCGCGCACAATCGTGATCTGATGCTGTCGATGGGCACACTTTCTGCCGATGCCAGAGTATGCAATTTCTTGCTCCAGTGGGCGAACTCGTTAGCGGAACGCGGTCTGCGTACCGATCAGTTTAACGTCTACCTGAGCCGGGCAGACATCGGACACTACCTTGGCATACGCCTGGAATCAGTCAGCCGGGCGCTTTCAAAACTGGCTCGTTGCGGAATTATTCAATTCAACGAAAAGGGTCGAAGGGAAGTCAGTATTCCGAATCTGGATGCGTTGACCGATTTTATCCAGAAAAATACCGAGATTACGCCTTCGGTCTTACAGTAAAGCACCACAGTATCCCTTGCTCGTCGTCTGAGCGGGGAATACGTATTGTCAAACCAAACATTAATAATCGCAATTTTTATAGTGCAAAATAGACATGCATTTACTCACAAAAACGAATACGTCATCGAAAAAATAGATAATCATTATCGCGTGCGCTGGCGATCCGCGGCATCAGCAGCATCGATGCAACGGGCTACCCGCACGTCATCGCGACCCAGATTATGAACGGCGACGCGGACTACTTAAGACTACTTACCACTACGGACTGGGGGTAAACGATCACCAGCCAGGGCTGGCCAAAGCCATCACTCTGTGGCCAGCCCGGGCATTGGGGCCGTTTACTACATCAGCAGCCTGCCCCGGCTCAAGCTAAGCAGCCCGGCAACACCGTCCGCGCCCCTTGGGGCATCGAAAAATAACCTGCACTGAATACTGGACCTCCATTCCACGAAGACGATTGCCGCATCCGGGTCGTAGAGGCGGCGCAGGACTTCAGCATCCTGCGCCGGATCGCCCTCAACTTGTGCAAGAGCGACGCCACCACGAAACTGGGGCCCGCCAACAACCGTCTGAAAGACGGCTGAAATGTTAATTACCCTGGCACGTTGACTGGACTAAAAAACTGATTCGTCATGCAATTGCCTTGGTGTTCCTATGTTGGAATTAACAGATCCGACAGGCTTATTAATTTGTTGCGCAATGTCTGCGGCCTATTGACCAACCGACGCCGTTTTTTCTGATTGCACCAATTGCCGCTGTATTTTTTGTAGCTTTGCGTTCAGCAATTGCTGCTCCTCGCCCTTTTTTTGCAGCGTTTCCTCCATTTGTTTGCGTTAGGCAATATCTGTCAGAGAACCAACGACCTTAAGCGGCTTGCCTGCATCATCCCGAATTAAGCGCAGCATGCCATGCATCCACAAGTATTGCTCAGCCTGGCTTATAAAGCGGTATTCGAAAGTGCGCGTACCCTGAGTGAAAAGCATTGCCAAACTGGAAAAAATTTTCGCTACATCTTCCGGATGAACGTGCTTGAAGCAAAATATGCCAGAAGCAGAAATTGGGGTCTGCCACCATTTCTTCCGGGTAAAAACCAGGCACATGGTAGGCATTGCCACTGACGAACGCCATCTTAAAATCACCAGTTAGAACACTGGTGCAAATGATGGCGGGGGTATTATCGATGAGCTAAGCAGGCGATAACTTAACGATGCAGAGATGCTATTGCTATTCGCAACGGGGTAGTAATCTCATTATTGGGGGCACTAGAGCTAAATTCGTCAAATTGTCCGGTCATATTTATGGCCCCAATTCATGAGTTAAAAAATAAATCGACACCAGCGACAATACGACGAACACCGCTTAGAGATGCGCCTAGCTTAAGCCAAAATATCAGTAAAGCAACATCGGGAAATTTGTTTTTTTAGATTTAATTTGTCACATTGAAATAAAATAGTACGACCGTACGATTTATTGATATAAAATAGATTTTTTTTATGCTTGATTCTAAGATTTTTTCTTTTGGTCTGATCCAGGTCACTCATATTTAAATCATTTACACCTAATTAAGCAATACCTAATTAAGCAATACCGGGTCAGTAATAATGACTCAACAATACTACGTCTGCACCTCATAACACTAAAGCGGAGGCAAAATGTTTGAAGAATTCATGGGTACCATGCCAATCAGTGATCGTCAAAAATTTGACATTGGCGCACTAGCCGATTATATGCGTCAGCATGTAGAAGGGTTTAGCGCCACGTCAGCTGACCGTTTGACGATAGAGCAATTTAAAGGTGGCCAGTCAAATCCGACTTTTAAACTGAGTGTGGGCGATCAGCATTATGTGATGCGTGCCAAACCGGGGCCTATCGCCAAACTGCTGCCGTCTGCACACGCAATAGAACGCGAGTTCAAAGTCATGAACGCCTTGAATAAAGCCGGATTCCCGGCCGCCAGACAATATGCCTTATGTACTGATGAAGACGTCATCGGCCGCGCATTTTATATCATGGAATTTGTCGATGGGCGAGTGCTATGGGATCAATCCTTACCCGGTATGACGCCAGAGCAACGCGCAGAAATTTATGATGAAATGAACCGTGTTATTGCGCAATTGCACACCATTGATTATGCGGCGATAGGTCTGGCCGATTATGGCAAACCTGGCAATTATTTTGCGCGTCAGATCGATCGCTGGACCAAGCAATACCGAGCTTCCGAAACAGAAACCATTGAGGCAATGGATAAGCTCATTGCGTGGTTACCTAATAATATTCCGTCGGGTGAAGATACCAGTATCGTCCATGGTGACTTTCGTCTAGACAATATGATGTTCCATAAAACCGAGCCACGCATCATGGCGATTTTGGACTGGGAATTATCGACGCTTGGTCATCCGCTGGCAGATTTCTCGTATCACTGTATGAGCTGGCATGTGACGCCTGGCCAGTTCCGCGGCATTGCAGGTCTGGATCACAAAGCCCTTGGCATTCCTAGCGAACAGGAATACATCGCTAAGTATTGTGAGCGCACCGGAAAAACAATTCGCCAGGAAGACTTCAGTTTTTACCTCGCCTATAACCTGTTTCGTATGGCCGGCATTTTGCAAGGGATTATGAAACGCTATGTCGATGGCACCGCATCCAGCGCCCAGGCAAAAAAATCCGGCGAGGCGGCACGCCCGATGGCAGAACTGGGTTGGAGTTACGTCAATAAATAATAGATTTCTATTTTCTTACTTTAAAAAAGTAAGCGCTTTGTTCACTTCCACGTACTAACAACCACAACGGAGACAATATGGAATTCGAATATTCAGATCGCTGCAAAGAGCTGCAAGGAAAACTTCTTCGCTTCATGGATGAGCACATTTATCCTAATGAAAAAGCTTACAAAGAAGAAATCGACAAAAATGGCCTGGAAAAAGGCAATCGCTGGATCGCTACCCAGATCATTGAAGATCTGAAACCCAAAGCGCGGGAACAAGGTTTATGGAATTTATTTCTGCCCAAATCAGTACGGGCGCCTGAAGGCCTGTCTAATCTTGACTACGCCCCCTTGTGCGAAATTATGGGGCGCGTTAGCTGGGCTCCGGAAGTATTCAATTGCTCGGCACCCGATACCGGCAACATGGAAACCATAGAGCGCTACGGCTCTGAAGAACACAAGACGCGCTGGTTAGAACCCTTGTTGCGCGGCGAAATCCGCTCGGCATTCGCGATGACAGAGCCAGGTGTCGCCTCGTCTGATGCGACCAATGTAGAAACCCGCATTGAGCGCGATGGCGATCACTACGTCATCAATGGCCATAAATGGTGGATCTCCGGTGCCGGTGATCCGCGCTGTGCCGTGTATATTTTGATGGGAAAAACTGATTTCCAAGCCGCTCGCCATGCGCAACAGTCGATGATCATTGTGGACGCCAAGACCCCTGGCATTACCGTGGTACGCCCTCTTCCGGTTTTTGGCTATGATGATGCGCCGCATGGTCATTGTGAGATCTTGTTTGAAAACGTGCGGGTACCGGTCTCTGACATTCTTCTGGGTGAAGGTCGCGGCTTTGAAATTGCCCAGGGTCGTCTTGGACCTGGCCGCATTCACCATTGCATGCGCGCCATCGGCGTGGCAGAACGTGCACTTGAACTCATGTGCAAGCGACTCAATAGCCGTGTGGCTTTCGGCAAAAAACTATCTGAACAAAGTATCTGGCGCGAACGGATCGCCGAATCACGCATTCAGATCGACACCACCCGTCTGCTCACCTTAAAAGCGGCCTACATGATGGATACCGTGGGCAACAAGCATGCGCAGGCAGAGATTGCCATGATTAAGGTACTCGCTCCCAATGTGACGCAACAAGTGCTGGACTGGGCGATACAGGCGCATGGTGCAGGAGGTGTTTCAGGCGATTTTCCGCTGGCAGCGCAATGGGCGGGCAACCGTACTTTACGTTTGGCAGACGGCCCGGATGAAGTGCATCGCAATGCCATCGCCAAATTGGAACTGGCAAAGTACGTCAGTGTAAACGAAGACCTGGGTTTGCCAATTACGCGTTCTTGATTTGATGAGCAACGCATAGTCAAAAATTCATCGTATCGCAAGTGTTAACAATGGCATCGAATACCATGTATTCGATGCCATTTTTTTTGACGCTGAAACTTCGCGCCCCAACTTGATATTGAAACTTAATATTGAAACGGTTTGTTAACATTGCCTGACAAAAATCAGACACTTTTAATTTTACTAAAAGTAATCACTTTCCCGCTGGACTGAGAAAATGCTCCTATGCGACGCCATCTGATGGCGTAGTGCTAACGGTTAACCTTAAAAGAACATCTACCGCTACTTCCGCATGCGCCAGCGCGACATTTAGCTCAGGCAAAATCAGCCTCAATTTCCCCCCAAATATCTGTCCTACATCAGCAAACCAAGCGATTGCGGCGTCATTTTCTGCCAGCACGCTGATATCAAGGCTATACGCCAGTAAAGCGCCCAAAAAAATCCCAGGGACATACTTACCCCCCCATACAACAAGTACCGCTACGGCAAATCCGCTCGCTAAATACGGAAGCGCTGCCAATTTAATTCAGAGGAAATAATGTACATTCAAATAGGCAAACAAGGCATAAAATAATGTGACGCCTGCTTGTTTCAACAAGTAATCATAAGAAAATTGCGTCTGTGAGACGTGACATATTGCATGTTCCCATTGTTGGCACTACAACACCTGAAATAAGTCGAAATAGAGATAGCCCATTGAAAATTTAGCGTCATTATTTTTCCTTGAAGCACTTTTACAAGCTAAAACAACAAAATTTCTCAAATTTCTGCATAATGAGGAAAACATGAAGTTCATTAACACTGTGAAGGCACACAATGATCGATGTATATTCCTGGCCGACTCCGAACGGTCACAAAATTCATATCATGCTGGAAGAATGTGGGCTGGCTTATCGTGTCATTCCTGTGGATATTGGTGCCGGCGATCAATTTACGTCTGAATTTCTGTCCTTTTCGCCCAATAACAAAATCCCGGCTATGGTCGATGCTGACGGTCCTGACGGCAAGCCAATTGCTTTATTTGAATCTGGCGCCATACTCATCTATCTGGCCGGAAAAACCGGAAAATTTCTCGGTGAGACTGACCGGGAAAAGTATCAGGTATTGCAGTGGCTGATGTTTCAAATCGGTGGCTTTGGCCCTATGCTAGGTCAGGCACATCACTTTCGTATTTACGCACCTGAGAAAATTGATTACGCTTTTGACCGGTATACCAATGAGGCCAAACGCCTGTACGGGGTAATTGATAAGCAGTTATCCCAAACCACGTATTTAGCTGGCGACAACTACTCGATTGCGGACATAGCTACCTATCCGTGGGCACGCTCGGCGGACAATCAAGGTGTCGACTGGGCTGATTTTCCGCACGCAAAACGCTGGTTTGATACCATCAACGCACGTCCGGCCGTACAAGGCGGCATCAAAGTCCTTGCCGATTTACGCAAACCTCTCTCTGGTAAGAAAGAAAGAGATATTTTGTTCGGCAAAACCCAATATACAAAAAAATAGAAACACATGCGACGACCACCAGAAAAAAAACGACACAAACTTATCGCCGACGGACTACGACTGGCGAACCTGTCTTTGGCAGTCACCCAATCAGCCAGCCGTATTGAAGATATAGCGTGGCAAGCGCAGCTCGATACGCTGGTCGCTAAAAATTTGCAGCAAAAGCATCAAAATGTACTCGATGCTGCCGCAGAGCATTTATTTAAAACGCATCCCAATGCCTACGAAGTGCTGGTCGAGACCATGGAATCGATTTGCACTTCCAGCCGGATTGAGTACCAGCAGGTTCACTACGATGTACTGTTAATGGTAGCCCCGGTACTGGCGTGGAGTCGCTTTGAAATTGCTTCCGGCCCGATTCCTATCGCCACGACAGACACACTGTCTAGTTACTGGAAACAACTCTTACTCGCCGAGCAGGCGCAGTTGCGCGTGCTGCCGATGTTGTATGCGATTGATCAGTTGCCCACCACGCACAGCGAAGCGTATGCATTAATGGAACGCACCGCGCTTGGCTTGCTCAAGGCTGATCCGCTGCCAACCATACAAGACCTGCCGCCAACCGTGCCATTTTTAGCCGACAGTCGCTACCTGATTGCGGTCATCGTTGTGCCGCAAAACCAGCCATTATTCCAGTGGCAGACAATTGCCTCGCCGTTTGATAGCGCTCAGGCCAAAAGTGATCTCCTGGCTCGCTGGCAGGCACAGGCGGCACCGGCCATCATGCGATTATTGCCAGGTTGCGGTGTCGAGCTATTACTGCCCGAAGCCTATTACACCGGATGCCGCGAAGCCGATATCCGGATTCGTCCGATCTCGATACGCTCTGCGGTGTTTTACCTGACCCAGACGCTGGACGTCGAGGCAGCAGAGCTCAATGCCATCATCGCGGGTTTTGGCCTGCAAGAAAACCCGGGGCAAATTGATGAATACCGAATCGGTTTCACCTTAAAAAATGCGCCGGAAGTGGTTTATGGCATCGTCTGGCCCTTGTACCAGCAAGATGACGAGCTCAACGCCATGGGCAATCCCGGAGACGATAACTTACCCGGAGAAATCCCGGCCATCTTGGTGGAGTGCGGTATCAGCAGCATTCAGCGTATCGACGACATTTTCGCCATGGAGTTTTGTGACGACTGTAACGCGCCCTTATTCTCGGATAGCGAAGGCGAACTAGTGCACACTGAAATGCCTGAAAGCGCCCCGCCCCAAGGTTCCGAACACTTTCATTAATCCCCTGTTTTCACACCATGATCGACAAGTCGGATGATCGCATTTGCCGATAGCAATCACCAGCAATGCCAACAATACCGAAAGTGATGACGACACATACCGTGTCGTCATCACTTTTTTTAGTCTCATTTTCCACAATTTTTATTTGCTGATTGCGTCAGGCAAAATTCGTTGTACAATTGAATTTGAACGGTCGTGCTTTTTTTATTCAATCATGTCAAGCGACCGCAACAAAGTGGAGACAACATGGATTTAAACTACACAGCAGAAGACCTCGCCTTTCGCGACGAAGTACGCAGTTATCTGGATGCAAATCTGCCCGCAGACTTAAAGCACAAAGTACTCAACCACAAACGCATGACCAGGGATGATTTTGTACGCTGGCACAAAACGCTGGCCAAGCAAGGCTGGGTCGCAACAGGCTGGCCAACACAATACGGCGGCACCGGATGGACCGCGACACAACGTCATATCTTTGAAGAAGAATGCGCACGTGCCGGCACCCCTGCCATCATGCCTTTCGGTGTAGCAATGGTGGCGCCGGTCATCATGGCGTTTGGGAATCAGGCTCAAAAAGATTACTACTTACCGCGCATCCTCAATTGCGACGACTGGTGGTGCCAGGGCTATTCGGAGCCAGGTTCCGGTTCTGATCTGGCCTCGGTAAAAACCCGCGCTGATCTGGTCAAAAGCGCTGATGGCGATCATTATCTGGTCAACGGACAAAAAACCTGGACCACCCTGGCACAACATGCCGACATGATTTTCTGTCTGGTGCGGACCGATTCAACAGTACGTAAGCAAGAAGGGATTTCGTTTTTACTCATCGACATGAAAACTCCCGGCATCACCGTACGCCCTATCATCATGCTCGACGAAGACCATGAAGTGAATGAAGTGTTCTTTGATAACGTCAAAGTGCCGGTGCAAAACCTGATCGGTGAAGAAAACAAAGGCTGGACTTACGCCAAATATCTGCTCGGCCATGAACGCACCA
The DNA here is from genome assembly GCA_038330335.1 of Burkholderiales bacterium. Taxonomy (GTDB): domain Bacteria; phylum Pseudomonadota; class Gammaproteobacteria; order Burkholderiales; family Burkholderiaceae_D; genus Undibacterium. Next base: position 52,816 of record JBBQNW010000002.1, read on the forward strand.
ATATTGCCGCCGTCGGGCGTGCCAAGCGCGAATTACTGTTTCTCAAGCGCGTCGCTAGTGAACATCAGAAAAACGGTAAGCCCTTAATCGATGACCCGGTCTACGCAAGTAAAGTGGCGAGCCTGGAAATTGAATTGATGGCGCTGGAAATTACCGTATTGCGCGTCATTTCACAAGACAGCGGCCGCCCTGGCCCAGAGGCATCCTTACTCAAAATCAAAGGTACGGAGATTCAACAGCGGCTTACTGAATTAATGGTGGAAGCATTAGGTCCGTACAGCCTGCCGTTTGATACCGCATTTATGGAAGGCGAGATCGAACATAGTATCGTGGGCGACGACGACGCCGCACCGCTGGCGTCTTACTACTTCAATTACCGCAAGACCTCGATCTACGGCGGCTCGAATGAAATACAAAAAAATATCATCACCCAGATGATTCTGGGTCTGTGAGGAGATAAAAATGGATTTCAATTTAACACAAGAACAAACGCAATTTGCCGATGCCCTGCGTCGCTGGGTAGAGAAAGACTACAACTTCGAGCAGCGCAAACACATCATTACCTCAGCCACAGGTGTCTCTGCAAACGCATGGAGCGCATTGACAGAATTAGGTGCCACCGCCTTGCCGATACCTGAACAACAAGGCGGCTTTAGCGGTACGGCCATTGACATGCTTGTCATCATGCAAGAACTCGGACGCGGTCTGGTGATAGAACCGTATTTCGCCACCGTGCTGGGCGCAGAATTTCTGAAGCAAGCGGGTGGCCACGATGAGATGTTGGAACAGGTCGCCAGCGGCGAACTCAAACTAGCGACAGCACTGGCAGAAAAGCAATCCCGTCATGATTTATTTGACATCGCTACCAGCGCCAGCAAAAACGCCGGGGGCTATGTCTTAAACGGCGTCAAGACCATCGTCCTGCATGGCGCACAAGCAGACCAGCTGATCGTCTCCGCACGTACGCAAGGCGCGCAACGTGACACGGCTGGCATCAGCTTATTTGTGCTTGATGCCAAGGCCGCTGGTATCAGCCGACGCGATTACCGGACCATTGATGGCTTCCGTGCTGCCGACATCACCTTTAACCAGGTGCAAGTTGCGGCGTCTGCCTTGTTAGGAACGGCCGATACAGGCTGGAATACCCTCGATGCGGTCAGCGACTACGGCATCACTTTACTATGTGCCGAAGCCATCGGCGTGATGGAAGCGATTTTTGCTGCGACGCTCGATTACCTCAAAACGCGCCAGCAATTTGGTGTGCCTATCGGTAAGTTTCAGGTTCTGCAACACAGAATGGCTGAAATGTTTATGGAAATGGAGCAAGCGCGCTCGATGGCGACACTGGCCGCAGTTAAAGTATCGTCGACGGATGCAGAAGAGCGCCGTCGTACGGTCTCGGCTGCCAAAGCCCGCATCGGCCAGGCAGCGCGCTTTATCGGCCAGCAAGCGGTGCAATTGCATGGCGGTATGGGCGTGACTAACGAACTACCGGCAGCGCATATGTTTAAACGACTGACCATGATAGAACTGTCATTGGGTGACACCGATCATCATCTGGCACGTTTTGTCGCACAACCGGGGTTTAAACAAGCCGCCTGATCCTGATTGTGCTTTATCAAAGTCAGGCTTAATTCAACATCATTTAGCTTCAGCTCAGGTTCTGCCCTGCTCCTCTTACTGGCTTTTGGATAGCCGGTAAGAGGTCTGCCTTCTGCGCAACACCGCTTTTGCCCTTGTTAGCGCTACTGGCAGCAATCAATATCCCTCGTTTATGGAGCGAATCATGACCACCAAGAATTACCAATGGTACTTTGAAGATTTCATTCCCGGCAGCGTCATCGAACTAGGCCAACGCCAGGTCAGCGAAGAAGAAATTATCCATTTCGCGACCCAGTTTGATCCGCAACCCTTCCATATCGATAAAGTCGCTGCCACTGATTCCATTTTTGGCGATGTCATCGCCAGCGGCTGGCATACCTGCAGCATGATCATGCGCATGGTCGTTGATGGCTTTCTCAATGACTCGACCAGCATGGGCTCGCCCGGCATCGATGAAGTGCGCTGGATCTTGCCGGTGCGACCAGGCGATGTGTTAACCGTCAGTGCAGAAACATTAGAAAGCCGTCCGTCCACCTCTAAATTGGATCGCGGCATCGTAATGACCATGTGGCGCGCCACCAATCAAGACGGAAAATTAGTCTGCACCATCAAAGGAATGGGGATGTTCGGCCGCCGCCCGCAATAAAATTCCTCTGCAAAAAGTAGCAAAGTTAGCGACAACAATCTGTAAAACACTACCAAGGAACAGCATGCGTGAAATACACAGTCTGACAGAACTCAAATCGCTGATAGGGCAAGAAGTCGCCGTCTCTGATTGGGTGGAAATATCCCAGGAACGCGTTAACACTTTCGCCCAAGCCACTGGCGATCTGCAGTGGATACATATTGATGTCGAGCGGGCGCAACGTGAATCGCCCTTCGGCGGGCCGATTGCGCACGGATTTCTGACCTTGTCGCTGCTGCCTATGCTGATGCAAAATGCCATTACCATGACTGACGTCAAAATGGGCGTCAATTACGGCCTCAATAAAGTCAGGTTCCCGGCTCCGGTTCCGGTTGGTAGCAAACTACGTGCCCATCTGACATTACTCGAAGTGGAAGACATTCAAGACGGCGCGCAAATGATCTGGCAAATCACCATAGAGCGCGAAGGCAGCGACAAGCCGGTTTGTGTCGCCGAATCGATCTCGCGTCGCTATTGACCACGGACGCAAGTCAGCCAACCAGAGAATGCATCAAATGCGCTGCGCGCGACAGGCTCACGCTGCAACTCTCTGGATATAAATACTAGCAGCTACCAGCAGCATCGCCTATGTTTGATCCCAACGGCAAAACGGATGTTTGAACAAATTGGCATTGGCATAACGACTGTCTGCGCTTACCTCGCCACCGATCCAGTCTGGCTTAGTAAATTCCTGCGTCTCGGATTCGAGCTCTATTTCAGCCACGACTAAGCCGGCGTTATCGCCCAAAAACGCATCGACCTCCCAAATAAAACCACCGAAAGGAATACGGTAACGGTATTTTTCGATCAAAGGTTTTTCACATAGACTGTCAAGCAATTGCTGCGCATCGGCCAGCGGCAGTGGATATTCCCACTCGCTGCGCGAAATTCCCTCGGTCTTACCCTTGATAGTGAATACCGCGCGGTCGCCCTCAATACGCACCCGGACAATGCGGTCAGGATCAGAACAAATGTAGCCTTGACGCATAAATACGCCCGCGGTCAGCGCCTTCCAATCGTCATTGAGGACTAAAAACTTCCGCTCTATTTCTATTCCCATTTTTTACCTTGTGTATGGCTTATCTATGCATGACTTGGCATTATTTTATACTCCGGATTCATGCACAGATAAAGTTTTTCCACTGGTTTTGCCAACTGGTTTTGCCAACTGGTTTTGCCAACTTCAATCAGCTGCTGTCAACGATCTTAAAATGGGCTGCAACATCGCCTCGCCCAGACGCATACTACGCTCACCATCCCAGCCGACTTCAACATCCGGCAAATCGTCGTTGTCCTTAAACGGCAACTCCAGCGTCAGGGAGACGCATTTAAAATGATGCCCGATAAATTTGGACGCCAGCTTCAGTATGTCTTCGTTATATTTACTCGCTTCATAGCCAAATTTTGTCTGAAAATCTGGGCTGGCTGCAGCAAAACTATCCACAAATACCTGCTGTTCTTGCCTCTGTTTATCATTGAAGCCATCGAGCATTTCACTGCCGGCTACAAACACATACGGCAAAGCCTCATCACCATGAATATCCAAAAACAAGTCACAACCAGTTTCGAGTATTTTATTTTTAACATAAAACACTTCCGGACTCATTTCCAATGAAGGCGTCATCCATTCACGATTCAGATTGGCACCGGCCGCATTAGTACGCAAATTACCGCGTACAGAACCGTCAGGGTTCATGTTGGGCACGATATACAGCACAGCCTCATCGAGAAGGCGGCGCGCGATCGGGTTGCTTGGGTCCAGCAGTGCATTTAAGCAGCCTTCCACCAGCCACTCCGCCATACTTTCCCCGGGATGCTGACGAGCAATAATCCATACTTTCTTTTTCGCTGACGGGTCGCCCACCACCACCAGATTTAAATCACGGCCATCGATGGTATTACCCAGATCCTGCACCCGCACCAATGGCGATTGGGCAATACTGCCCAGCAATGACAAGTGACGTTCCCAGCTATACGGCTCAAAATAAGCGTAATACACGCTATCTGTCTCTGGCGTATGGCGAATCGTCATCACCTTACCGTCGAACTCGGTATCGACCCGAAACCAGCTTTCGCGGTCGTAGCTGGCTACTGCACGATAGTTTTCCCAACCCTTGGCATACGTCGCCGCGCCTGCATTTAAAATGCGAATGACCGCATCTTGCTCACGCGCACCCTGCAGCCGAAAATAAAACCATTGCGTAAAATCAGCATGAGAATCGCGCCGCAGATTTAATGCAATATCCCCTACCCGCTCAGCCTGCACGACCTCGATCGCACCAGCATCGAAGTTCTGACTAATTTTTATGGTCATACCTGTCTCTTTAGTTTCAATAATAGGATGATAGAAACATGTCAGAAATACACCGTGACACAATAATTGTATTGTCGTCGCTTTTGCCTGATTATGAAAATAATTTATTCAAATTTATATTTAAAAAAGCCTTATTATTTTCATTTTCAAAAAAAGTGAACATTTTCACTATCTTTTAATGGAAAAAACAGCGCTGATAGACTATAATTTTTCGCTCAGAGTCGGGGCGTAGCGCAGCCTGGTAGCGTACGTGCATGGGGTGCACGGGGTCGAAGGTTCGAATCCTTCCGTCCCGACCAATTTAACCTTTATAGATCAACAGGTTATATAGTTAATTATTGATCAATCTGTATGTTTATACATACTTTATATTATAGGTTATATAATGTAACTTCATGCTCTTTTTGTGAGGGGGTGCCTGGTATTGAACTTCTCTAGGTGCAAGCAAAAGCCCAAAAAAGCCCGTCAATATTGAGTTTCAAGGCTATTCGGTGCTTTTTTACGTTTTGCACATTTCTGATGAAAAACGAGTAATTAATGCTCATACTTTGCAAGTAAATCTGCACTTAATGATTACTTTTCAGAAATTACCGTTCGATATAGGTCTTCCAACTGGGTCGTGGAGATTTCCTCGGTCAGCAACTGTCGAATCGACACTCGGCCATGCAAATTAATTGCATCAAATATCTGTCTACGTAGATCGGCTATTTGCTGAATATGCGCGCTATATGATGAAAGTGCATCTTTCTGGGTCTGTAAATAATCTTGCGCCATATCAAAATCATTCATTCTGATCTGATCGTATTTTTCTACCCCCATATAGGTATTGAGGCTCACCATTACGGTCGCAGGGTGTTTTTTAAACCCACAATTAATGGCAATGTCTACTATCTCGTCTCGTAAATCACGTAGCTGGCGTTTTTGTGCAAAGCTTATTAGTGGCTCTGCTGGTACGTCAGGCACTGT
>JBBQNW010000003.1:0-57571 GCA_038330335.1 Burkholderiales bacterium
TGCGGCCGCTGTACCCGTGAATTTACGCAAGCCAATGTGTCACAGCTGACCGTGCATCACCGCGATCATAATCACGATAACAACCCGCCCGATGGTAGCAACTGGGAATTACTCTGCCTGTACTGCCATGACAACGAGCACTCGCGCTATCTGGAAGCCGATCAGCAGGGTACGTCAGGTTCCGGCAGTAATGCTTTGCAGCCGGCCACGCATAATCCCTTTGCCGCCTTGCAGGCCATGCTGAAAAAACAGCCTTGAGCTGCACGCTGGCGCATGCCGCACTTGCCGTCGTGTTACCAGCGCAATTTCGCCCAGGCCGCTTGTTGTGCCGGGTTTAAAAAAGTCCAGGCAACCAGGCGGCTTTGCTTTTGTCCCTGGCTCATGCTGATGGTTTTTTGTTCCTGCACTTTGGCCTGTTGCAGCGCTGCATAAATGCCGGGCAGGCTGGCTGATTTTGATACCAGCGTAGTGAACCAGAAACAACGCGTAGAAATCGTCGCGCTTTCCCTGATCATGCGCTGGATAAAGGCCAGCTCGCCACCGGGGCACCAGAGTTCGGCATCTTGCCCGCCAAAATTAAGACTGGCCCCGGCTTCATTCTCCTGCTTGCCCAAATTCTGCCATTTGCGCTGGGTGCCTTCTCTGGCTTCGCTCAGCGAGGTATGAAAAGGCGGGTTGCACATGCTCAGATCAAACCATTCATCATCGGCGAGAATATGCTGGAAGATTGCATTGGCGGACGGCTGCAGGCGCAGGCTGATCTGGCGCGCCAGTTTCGGGTTGGCATCCAAGATGGCTTGCGCATTGGCCAGCGAGGCGGGATTGATGTCGGCCGCGACAAACTGCCAGCCGTATTCACTGGCGCCGAGTAAAGGGTAAATGCAATTGGCGCCGGTGCCGATATCGAGCACCTGCAGGGCTTTCTTTTTGGGCATGCTGCCGCGATTGCTGGCGGCCAGCAAATCGGCCAGATAATGCACATAATCGGCGCGCCCCGGTACCGGCGGGCACAGGTTGCCGGCACCGATATCCCAGTTCGCAATGCCGTAGCTGTCTTTCAGCAGCGCCCGATTGAGTGCCTTGACGGCGGCCGGGTCAGTAAAATCAACGGCCTGTTCGCCATGCGCGTTCATGCTGACAAAATTGCCCAGGGCGGGATCGCTCTGGATCAGGCGGCTAAAGTCGTAGCGGCCCTGATGGCGGTTGCGCGGGTGAAGTTTGCTGGCCGGCAGTGCGGCAGCGGGGGCGGGTTTGATGTTTTTGGTTCGCATGCCAGATTTTGACATGCTCTGTGCTCCGGCAGTAGCATGTCTGAGCTTCATTGGTGATTTTTCAGCAGCCTGGTTGCTCTCGGGCTGTTATGATCCGGCTTCAAAAAAAGGAAAATGATGAGCGATCAACACCCCGCCCGCACTCTCGATGGCATCACCTTAGAGGCCATACTCACGCAACTGGTGGCGCATTATGGTTGGGAAAGCATGGGCGCGATGATAGACATTAAGTGTTTTACCAGCGAGCCGAGTATGAAATCGAGCCTGAAATTTCTCAGGAAAACCCCTTGGGCCAGAAGCAAGGTGGAAGATTTATACCTGAATACGCCGCTGTAAGCGCTTGCCGCTTTGCGTAAAGCAGTGACATAAAATAAAAATGCACCAGACAGTGATCTTTTTCAGATCAATGCCCGGTGCATTTTTACGTTTATGCGTCAGCGTCAACGCATGGCGCTGACCCTAAGCTTAAAATATTACAGCGTGCCTGCAGCCAGCTTAGGGAAACGCTTGTCGATGACCTGGTTCCATTTAGTCAGTTTTTCTGCTACTTGCGCCATTAATGCTGAAGTGTCGCCTTCGATCGTCAGTTTTTGAATCACATCACCTTTAGCGATGCTGTCGACAACTTTTTGATCTTCGCTGCTGACCACGGCACCGAACACGGTATGCTTACCGTTGAGGTGAGGCGTAGGGCCGTGCGTGATGAAAAACTGGCTACCGTTCGTGCCCGGGCCTGCATTTGCCATCGACAAAATACCGGCTTTATCATGACGTAATTCTTTGACAAATTCGTCTTCAAATTGATAGCCAGGGCCGCCCATGCCTGTGCCGTCAGGGCACCCGCCCTGAATCATGAAGTCGCTGATCACGCGGTGGAAAGTCAGACCGTCGTAGTAGCCACGTGCTGCCAGATTGGCAAAGTTAGCGACAGTCACAGGGGTCTGGTCAGCAAACAGGGTGATATTGATGGTGCCCTTGTTGGTTTGCATGATGGCTTTTAATGTAGTCATAGTGTTCTCGCTGAGTGGTTAGTAGGGTGTTAGGGTGTTTCGGGTATTTCGGGGGTCTGAAATGTTTGATACGCTCATTGCGCTCATTGCGCTTAGCCTGACATTCTATCAGTTCAGGCAGGCCGGCAAGCGCCAAGCCTCCTAAACGTATTTACAACACATACCGCAGGATCGCCACGTAATGGGCGCTACTGCCGGCCATGACAAACAAATGCCAGATACCGTGTGCGTGCTTTAATCTGGTGTCTAAGGCATAAAAAATAATGCCGACCGTATACAACAGCCCGCCTGCCGCCACCCAGGCGAAACCATCCGTGCCCAATGCCTTGCGTAAGGGTACCAGCGCCGCCAGCGCAGCCCAGCCCATGACGACGTAAATCAGGACCGATAGCGGCCGGGCAGCGCTCTGTGGCCGCAGCTCTTGCAGGCTGCCCAAGACGGCCAGTGTCCACACCACGCCCAGCAAAGACCAGCCCCATGGGCCATGCAAGGTCACCAGACAAAAGGGCGTATAGCTGCCGGCAATCAAGAGATAGATGCCATGATGATCGAGCTTACGCAGCAGATTTTTTACCGGGCCGCGCACGCTGTGATACATGGCCGAAAAGCTGTACAGCAACACCAGCGTCAAGCCATACACCGCAATACTGACGATCTTCCAGGCATCCGCCCCCAGCGCGGCCAGCCATATCAGTACAACACTGCCGGCCAGCGCCAGCAGTGCGCCGACCAGATGGGTGATGGCATTAAACTTTTCTCCGTAATACATCTGAAAATTTCCTGAAGCTATTGACTCTGTGGAGGAAGCAAGGCAGCGGCCTTAGTGCCGGCCGCGGGCTTTGGCCGTAATACGGCAAACACGCCCAGTGCGGTCAAGGCGAACGCGGCCGCGAGTAAAAAAGCACTGGCTGGCTGCAACGACCATAAGGCACCGGCAATCAGCGATGCAGGTAAGTAGATGAGGCCAGTGACAAAATTATAAAGGCCGATCGCCGAGGCGCGCCGGCTTGATTCCAGATCGGCGATGAAAGCCTTGTTTTGTGCTTCATCAATCGCGTAAAACACTCCATACACAATAAATAACACCAGCACCTGCCATTTGCTGGTGGCAAAGGCAAAGCCAAGGCACATCAGCAGATAAATCAGGTAAGCCAGCATGATCATGCGCGGCCGCCCGACGCGGTCGCTTAATTTACCGATCAGCGGCGCGCTAATGACACAGGCAATATTAAACAGCGCATACAGCAACACGATATCTTTCACCGCGAAGCCGACGCTGTGGGCACGCAGCATCAAAAATCCGAAACTAAAATACGCCAGTGAAAAAATCCCTGCAGAAATCAGGTAACGCTTAAAGTCGGGGCTGAGTACGGTCCATGTCTGAAACATGTTTTCACGCACGCGTTGCGGCGCCGGCTGGTCTTTTACCAGACTCAGGACCAGGACGCTGAGCAGCGCCGGCAGCATCGCAACCCAAAACAGGGTGCGGTAGGTGGTGGCGCTTTCGCCCAGACTGGACAGTAAGCCGTAAGCCAGCAACGGGCCCAGCACCGCGCCCGATTTGTCTAGCGCCTTGTGTACGCCAAACGCATAACCGCGCGAGCCCTGATCGGCCACGGTGGATAGCCAGGCATCACGCGGCGGCCCTCTGAAGCCTTTGCCCAGGCGTTCGATGACACGAAAAATAGTCAGTCCGGTCACCGAACTGCTGATCAGCAGGATAATTTTGGCCAGGGTCGAGAACCCATAACCGGCCAGCGCAAAAATTTTGCGTTTGCCACTACGGTCGGATAACCAGCCCGCGTAATAATTCAGGGACGATGCCGACAAATCCGCCAGCCCTTCGACCATGCCGAGCAAGGCTGCCGAGGCGCCGGCGATGGTGGTAAAAAAGAGGGCGAACACCGAAAAAATCATCTCGGAACTCAGATCGGTCAGAAAGCTGACCAAGCCTAATTTCAACACATCCGGATGCACCCCGAACAGTCGTTTTTTTGCTGTAGCAGTTGCGGTTGTTTCTTGCTTGGGCATTTTAGCCTCCCAGATCAATGATGCTGGCCAATGGCGTCGCGCCCAGTGCCTCGTAATGCGCCACCACGTAGGCACGTTCAGTGTCTGCCGCGGCTGCTTGCAGTAGCTTTAGCAGCACGCTGACCGAGGTTTTATCCAGCGCGGCAAAGGGCTCGTCGAGCAGCGTGACTGCCGCACCTGAGGCAAAGGCGGCGGCCAGCCAGACTTTGCGTTTCGACCCGGTTGACAACATATACATCGCCTTATCCATGTGCGGCGTCAGCAAAAAGGCCCCGGTCAGCGTCGCCAGTAAGGCGCTATCAAAATGTGGATACAGCTGCTGTCGGCTATGAAAATACGCCGCCGGTGTGATCTGCTCAAACTCCTCTGAGTGCACATCCGCCCAGAACACTTGCTGGCGATAGGCATCGGCTTGTTCATCAAGAGAGATGCCATTGATCTGCAAATGCCCGGCAAGCGCCGGTAACTGTGCCGCCAGTAAGCGCAATAAGCTGCTCTTGCCCGTGCTTTCGCCACCACATAGTAAAGTGACGCCGGGTGGGATCTGTGCCGACCAGTCGCTAAACAGCGGGCGCTGCGGGTAATCGAAGGACAAATTTTGCACCAGCAAGATCACTGGTGCATGGGGGGCAATATGTTCGATGATGCAACCTCTTTGTTATGCAGGAATCGTCGCTCATTGTAGAAACGTCAAGCGCGCTTTGTCAAACCGCGTGCAGCTGCTGTTGGTCATGCAGGATCGGGCGCACATCCCGCCCAGCCGATGACGCTGCGGCTTTTCACTCATACTTACTGGCGGGCGAATCAGGGGTATTACGTATTGCCCCTGCCCAAAAAAACCCGCATGATGGCGAGTATAAGATGAGCTTATCGTCCGCACGGATACCCGCTTGTGAAGGTGTATTTTACTAGGATCAGAAACCGTCACAGAGCGTCAGGCAGCTCAGGCAGTTGCTGACCTGTATGCCGGCATACCTGCTGAGCTAAGCGCCGACAATAAAGGGTCGCGCGTCACTATTCCCCTGCACTTTCACTTTTGGCCGCTGCATCATGCTCATTGGTCTGCAAGGTGTTCTATTTCTTTTTGAAATAGTCATTCGGCTTTAATTCTCAATCATCAACCCCCAACCTACAACCTGGAGTAATCAATCATGAAAAACAAGTTGCTGACCTGTCTGCCATTGGTACTGTCATTTTTTCTCGCCCCCGCATTTGCTGCGGATCAATCTTCCCTGGCCATCGCGATGGTTGCAAAAGGCCAGGATTACCTCAAAAAACATAGTAAAGATGCGCTGATCCATGAGGTGAATAATAAAAATCCCGATTTCGTCACTGCCGATACCTACCTCACCATCCGCGGTATCGATGGCACTCAGCTGGCACACCCTGTCAATCCCAAGCTGGTTGGTAAAAACATGCTGGTGCTGGCAGACGCTGATGGCAAGCTGTTCCGGAAAGAGATTGTCGACACCGCCAAGGCAAAAGGTAAAGGCTGGGTCGACTATAGCTACAACAATCCCGCCACTAAGCAGATAGAAAAAAAATCAACCTACTTTGAAAAAAACGGCGACATCATTCTGGAAGCAGGAATTTACAAGGGGAAGTGAGGCACTGGCTGGGCTGTAATGTATGCTTTTGTCTGCGGCCACCATCCATCAATGCATCACGACATCAATACCAGGCCCCGAAGCCGCCGCTGTTTTCCTACCAAACTAGTTAAATCGCTATTATTTCAAGCTGCGGGTGCCGCTGCCAGCGACGCCAGTGATTTGCCTTTTTCCACCACATACACCCCGGCCAGCCTGGCAGTGACGTTGCCAGTGTTTTTGGCACTGTGCACGAGGCCGGCAGGGATCAAAAATCCCGCACCGGTTTTGATCAGCTGTGTCGGCTGGCCAGCCACCATTAAGTCAGTTTCACCCTCAATCACGTAACTCATTTCGTCGCCGGGGTGGGTATGCCAGGCCGCAACCGCCCCCGGTGCCACTTCCACTCTGGCCATGACGGCTTCGCGGCCAGCCACCGACACATCGGCTTTGGTAACGATGGTGCTGCTTAACCCATTGCTCTGTGCCATCACGCTACTGCTCAAGACAAATGCACTGATGCCCACAGTCGTGGCGATGAATTTTTTTATCGAATTAGGCAAAGTGTGTTCTCCCGGTGAATTAAATGCGGTGAATTAAATGTGACCAATGTGGCCAATGTGGCTTTAGGCAATTGTTGCGGCAAGGCTGAAATACCTTAGCGCTCAGGAGGCTTCCCCCCTGTATTGCAAGTTCGTTCCATCGGCACACTAGGTCATGGCGATGAAGGCCGCTGGCAGCGTAAGACCGATAACTCATCAGCTAGGCGCGGCGGCTGTGCCTAAACCAGCATGTGCTTTTGGGCACATGCGCAATCCAATACTTAATCCAATACTGAATCCAATACTGAATCCAATACTGAATCAAATATGTAAGCGTTGTCAGCGTCAAGAAAAAAGATGGCAACCGTGCCAAGCGCAGATTTTTGCTGTGAGTTTTACACTAAGTTTTACACCGAGTTTTGTGATTATTCGCAAGCCAGCCAAAGCCATGCGTCTATACAGTTACCTGAATTCTGCGAACAGATGATGCGCCGAATGCGGCCTCAGGCAACTCCTCGCCCTTGGCATCTTGCAGCGTAGGGGGTGCGCAGAAAATGTGAGTTTGTACGGCCGGTACCGAGAACGCTGTTACCTAATATTGCCTAATATTGCCTAAATAAGGAGTCATGATGAATCAATTTACCAGGCTTGGACCGAATACATCCGTCATTGCGCTCATTGGAATGACACTGGTGATGGCGGGTTGTGCCGACATGTCGCCGACGCAACAGGGCACTGCTACCGGTGCCGGTATTGGCGCTACTCTGGGGGCGCTGATCGGCAGTTCAACCGGTGGCGGTGGCGGTGGCCGCGCAGCCGGAGGGGCGGTGTTAGGTGGCGCGGCAGGTGCGGCGATCGGCAATATCTGGTCAAACCGCATGGAAAATCAGAAACGCGCAATGGAACAGGCAACCCAGGGTACCGGCATCCAGGTGAGCCAGACCGCAGATAACCGGCTGAAGATGGAAATTCCCAGCGATATTTCGTTTGATGTCAACCGCTCAGACATCCAGCCGAATTTCCGGCCGATTTTAGACCGTTTCGCCTCGACGCTGTTTGAAAATCCTGCCACCAGGATAACCATCATCGGCCACACCGACAATACCGGCAGCGATGCGATCAATAACCCCTTGTCGCTTGATCGCGCGAGCCGTACCCGCGACTACCTCAGTTCCCGCGGCGTCGCGCGTGAACGATTCAGCGTTGAGGGGCGCGGAGAGCATGAGCCTGTTGCCTCGAACGAGAATAGTAATGGTCGTGCCCGCAATCGTCGCGTAGAAATTTTTGTCGCCGAAACGCCGCGTTGAACCAAGCAGCTCAGGCCGGCAGATTCGCTGCTTGTTACGGGACGCCGGCAACGCAGATAACGGGTATCATCGCCGGCTTTTCCAAAACCATCTTTAAATTCATGCTGCTGATACTGATGCTGATACTGATACTGATGCCATTTGCGGGCATTGACAAAATGCGCATCGCACCACGATAGACACGGGTTTTCTATCTAAAAGATATTTTTAAATATTAAAATTTTCTGAAACTTCCAACGATTTAAGGCGCAACCCATGCGTGTCAACCTGCCAGTGACGAGTACTGAATATCAATTAAGCGACGGGGAATCTATTGTTTCTAAAACCGATCTGCATGGCAATATTGTCTATGTCAACCCGTACTTTGTTGAAGTCAGCGGATTCACCGAGCAGGAACTGATAGGCCAGCCGCAAAATATTGTTCGTCATCCGGATATGCCCGTGGAAGCGTTTGCTGATTTATGGGCGACCCTGAAGACAGGGCTTCCCTGGAACGGTATGGTCAAAAATCGCTGTAAAAATGGTGACTTTTACTGGGTGCTGGCCAATGTGACCCCGGTTCGGGAGGCCGGCAAACCGGTTGGCTATATGTCGGTGCGCACCGCCCCGAGCCGGGCGCAAATTAGCGCGGCAGAGAAAATGTATCGTCAGTTCAAGAACGGTGATGCCAAAGGCTTAGCGATTACGCATGGCGCTCTGGTTAAGACCAATATTTTTGGGAAAATAGCGGCCTTATCCGATATGTCGTTGCGCCTGCGTATCGGACTGATCATGAGCTTTCTGATTATGCTGATACTCGGGCTTGGTGTCGCCGGCTTTAGCGCGTCTGGACAGCGTGTGCCTGGCAGCGAGTATTGGATAGCCGGTGCTACAGCAGCGGGGGTAGCGATGGCAGTCTACGGATGGTATTCTTTACTGAGCTCGGTGGTGGTGCCTATCAAACTGGCGACCTCGGTTGCGCGTGCGATTGCCGGGGGCGACTTGTCCAGCCGGTTTGCCTCAGACCGTGCTGACGATACTGGACAATTATTACGTGCGTTGCAGCAGATGAATGTGAATCTGATGGCGATTATTGGCGACGTGCGTTCGAATGTCGAATCCATTCATGTCGCGACGAAGGAAATTGCAGTCGGGAATATGGATCTCTCCGGTCGTACCGAATCTCAGGCGTCCAGCCTGGAAGAAACTGCCGCGAGTATGGAAGAATTTGGCTCGACTGTGAAACAGAACGCCGAGCATGCCGTCCAGGCAAACCAACTGGCGGCGTCGGCCTCCGCCGTAGCCGTCAAAGGCGGTGATGTAGTCGCGCAAGTGATTGTAACGATGGAGGAGATTAGTACCTCAGCGAGGAAAATTGTCGACATTATCAGTTTGATTGATGGTATTGCCTTTCAGACCAATATTCTGGCATTAAATGCCGCGGTTGAGGCGGCACGTGCGGGTGAACAAGGCCGCGGTTTTGCTGTGGTCGCTTCCGAAGTTCGCCATCTTGCGCAACGTTCAGCATCGGCCGCCAAAGAAATCAAGGGGCTGATCGATGTCTCGGTAGACAAAGTGGCGCTGGGGACCAAGCTGGTCCATCAAGCCGGGGTGACGATGGATGAGGTAGTCAACTCGGTGCAACGGGTAACCAGCATTATGAGTGAAATCTCGTCCGCCTCAAGCGAGCAAAGCGCCGGTATCAATCAGGTGAATATCGCGGTGATGCAGATGGATGAAGTTACCCAGCAAAATGCCGCATTGGTGGAGCAGGCCGCCGCGGCCGCCGCCAGCCTGGAGGAACAGGCGGTGAAGTTAGAACAGGCAGTCAGTGTCTTTAAACTTCGGGGTAAGCCGGCGCCAGGGCGGTCTGCCACAAGAACTAGCCAGATCAGGAGCCCGGCAACCAGGCCCGCCGCTTCAAACCGCTTGCAAATCGCTGCTGGCAAGCCTGAATGGGAGGACTTTTGATCCCTGCCCGCCGACCCATTGTTTCAAAAAAATTATGACGATTGGTTGCCGGCAATACATCAGGTAAGGGTTCTTTTACTCAACTGATTCCTGATAGAGGGAACGCCGGTATAAACCTTATGGCCGGATCTGTTGCCGCTGATGCTTAAAAAAGTACGAAGAGTATCGGGAGTACGACTAGTACAGCGGCTGATCAGGCCCGAGGTATATGGCTTCTGCGGTAATACCCTCATGTCTTGGCTAATCCCCGGCCGCTCATCGGTCGTTGCCGTGAGCCGCCTGTGCCGGAGCTGAGCGTGGCGTTCAGCACATTGCCAAACTCAGCCAAGCTACGCTAATTTTTTCACCACCACACAACCAATAGAGTAACCGGCCCCAAATGAGCAGATCACGCCGACGGCGCCGGTGGCCAGGTCGTCCTGGTATTTATGGAAAGCGATGATGGAGCCGGCCGATGAGGTGTTGGCGTAGGTGTCCAAAATAGTCGGCGACTCTTCCGGTGTTGCATCGCGTCCGAGTATCATGCGGGCGATCAGCAGGTTCATGTTGAGATTGGCCTGGTGCAACCAGAAACGCTGGATGTCGGGGATGGCGATGTCGGCCGCTTGTGCGGTCGAGGTGATCATGGCAGCGGCCAGCGGGCAGACGTCTTTGAAGACTTTGCGGCCTTGCTGGCGGAACAGTTTGTCTGGCTTGCCTATGCCGGACTCATCGGCGCGGTTTAAGAAACCGAAGTTGTTGCGGATGTTGTTGGAAAACTGGGTCTTGAGTTTAAGCCCGACGATTTCAAACTGATGCTTTGAGCTAGCCAGATCGGCGCGCTCTAACAAGATGGCGGTGCAGGCATCGCCGAAAATAAAGTGGCTGTCGCGGTCGCGCCAGTTCAGATGGCCGCTGGTGATTTCCGGGCTGACCACCAACACGGCGCGCGCCTGGCCGCTCATGATGGCGTTGACGCCGGCCTGGATGCCAAAGGTGGCGGAAGAACAGGCGACGTTCATGTCATAGCCGTAACCGTCTATGCCTAATGCGCTTTGCACTTCTACCGCGATAGCCGGGTAGCCACGTTGTAAATTGCTGCAGGCGACGATGACGGCATCGACATCGGCGGCAGTACGGCCGGCGCGCTCTAGGGCCTGGCGTGAAGCGGCAACTGCCATGTCGCACATGATCGAGGGTTCATCATCGCTGCGTTCCGGGATGCGCGGCACCATGCGATTAATGTCGAGTATGCCGTCTTTGTTCATCACAAAGCGGGCTTTGATGCCGGAGACTTTTTCGACAAATGCCACACTCGAGGCTTCCAGCGCCTTGACGCTGCCGTCCGCAATCGCGCTGGCATGGTCGGCATTGAACTGGGCGACGTAAGCGTTAAAACTGGCGATCAGTTCTTCATTGGATATGGAGTAGGGCGGGGTAAACAGACCGGTGCCGCTGATGACTACTTTGCTCATCTTGATACTTTCTTCTGGGGTCGCGCACGCTGCGCAATGGGATACGCAATTTTACACAATATTGCCTTACTTAAAGCCTGCGCCGCGCATAAATAGCATAGTTTATTGATGGACGTAAGCGTGTACTTACTTTCTCTCAGATACAGGTGAATTAAGAAAAATGCCAGAAAATCATCAATTTTCCAGCTGATTTTTATGGTGTAACAGATGATCTTCTATGAAACTATTGATGAAGTAATAACCATGGTCATAGCCAGCGTGCTGACGTAGATTGAATGGCTGTTGTACTTGCTGGCAAGCTGCGGCAAACAGCCCGGGCTGCAGTTGCTGTGCTAAAAATTGGTCGCCCAGTCCCTGATCGATCAGGATTCCTTGTGGAAACGGTGGTGTAGTTTGCTGCTGCATTAAGACCGTGGCATCATAATTGCGCCAGCTGTGTTGATCTGGCCCGAGGTAGCCGGAAAACGCTTTTTGGCCCCATGGGCTGTGCATCGCTGCGGCGATCGGGGCAAACGCAGAGACGCTGCGAAATAACTCCGGATGACGCAAGGCCAACACCAGCGCGCCGTGCCCGCCCATGGAATGCCCCATGATGCCGATGCGCCCGGCATGCAGCGGGAATGCATCGATCAGTAAAGGACGCAGTTCGTGCACCAGATAACTGTGCATGCGGTAATGCCGGCACCAGGGCTGCTCGGTCGCATCGAGATAAAATCCGGCGCCGACGCCAAAATCCCAGGCGTCACTGTCACCCGCCAAGTTGGCACCACGCGGGCTGGTGTCGGGGGCGATCATGATGATGCCCTCACGGGCGGCGACGGCTTGGGCACCGGCCTTAACCATGAAAGTTTCCTCATTGCAGGTCAGACCGGCCAGAAACATCACGCCGGGGCAGCTGGCTCCGGCCAGCGCTTGCGGCGGCAAATACACAGCGAAGCGCATGGTCAGGCCGATTTCTGCCGAGGCATGTTGATAAAAACGCTGCGCGCCGCCATGACAGCGATGCTCGCTGAGTAACTCCATCACAGGTGCAGACGAGGGCATGGTGGCTAGCATCAGAACAGCACTACCGAGCGTATCGATTCGCCGCTTTTCATCAGATCAAAGCCTTCATTGATGCGTTCCAGCGGCAGCCTGTGGGTAATTAAGTCGTCGATATTGAGTTTGCCTTCCATATACCAGTCGACAATTTTTGGTACATCGGTACGGCCGCGGGCGCCGCCGAACGCCGAGCCTTTCCATGCGCGTCCTGTGACTAACTGGAACGGACGGGTGCTGATTTCAGCGCCGGCTTCTGCCACGCCTATGATGAACGACTGGCCCCAGCCCTTGTGACAACATTCCAGTGCCTGACGCATGACTTTGGTATTGCCTATGCATTCGAATGAATAATCGGCACCGCCATCGGTCAGTTGGATAATGTGATCGACCACGTTCTCGACCTGGGCCGAATTAATGAAATGCGTCATGCCGAATTTACGCGCCATGGCTTCGCGTCTGGGGTTGATATCAACCCCGATAATCTTGTCAGCACCGACCATTTTGGCCGCCTGTATCACGTTTAAGCCGATACCACCCAAACCGAACACCACCACATTCGCACCCGCTTCGACCTTGGCGCTAAATACCACGGCGCCAACCCCGGTGGTGACGCCGCAGCCGATATAGCAAATTTTATCGAAAGGCGCATCGTTACGCACTTTCGCCACAGCGATTTCCGGCACCACGATGTAGTTAGAAAAGGTCGAAGTGCCCATGTAATGAAACAAGGGCTTGCCGTTTAAAGAGAAGCGTGAAGTGGCGTCCGGCATCAGGCCACGCCCTTGGGTAGAGCGTATCGCCTGGCACAGATTAGTTTTGCGCGACAGGCAGTATTTGCACTGGCGGCATTCCGGCGTGTATAGCGGGATCACATGATCGCCCTGACGCAAGCTGCTTACGCCGGGGCCGGTATCGACCACGATGCCGGCGCCTTCATGCCCTAAAATCGCAGGGAACAGACCTTCCGGATCAGCACCAGATAAGCTGTAGTAATCGGTATGGCAAATGCCGGTGGCTTTAATTTCGATCAGCACTTCACCGGCTTGCGGCCCTTGCAGATCGACTTCTTCAATCGTGAGCGGAGCACCGGCTTTCCAGGCAACAGCAGCTTTGGTTTTCATGTTGAACCTTGTGTGGGAGTGAAAAATAGGTAGTTATTATCTCTGATCCGGGTTCTGGCTGCTGAATCATGCGCGAAATGCTACTGATCATCTTGAAGCAGTTACATTGCCATATACCGGTCCGGGCGATGGTTCAGCGCAATCGCCAGATTGAGCACCACGGCACCGAGTATGGACGCCAGTAAGGCCATCGGGCTGACCACCAGTAAAGACGTCATGACGATCACGATATCGATACCCATTTGCAGTTTGCCGGCGCGGATGCCGTGTTTGTCTTGCAGATACAGCGCCAGAATATTGATGCCGCCAAGACTGGCATGATGACGGAACAAGACGATAAAACCGACCCCCATCAGCAAACCGCCGATCACCGCCACATAGAAGGGCGTGAGGGCATTTAAGGTCAGCAGTTTCGGATGCAGGCCCGACATGACCGAGACCAGCGCCACTGAGCAAAATGTCTTCAAGGTGAAGCGCCATCCCATACGACGCCAGGCCAGCCAGTAAAAGGGCAGGTTAATCAGAAAGAACACCAGGCCAAACGACAAGCCAGTGCGGTAGTGAATCAGAAAGGATAAGCCGGCGGTGCCACCGGTGAGTAAGCCAACCTGATTAAACATGGCCACGCCCAGCGAAACAAATAAGGTGCCGGTAAAAATTGCCAGCACGTCTTCAAACAGGCTGTGGTGGGAGCTAACGGGTGCGGCAGGTGTCATGGCAAATCAGGTGAAGGAAAGGGATTGATGAAGCGGCGGCAAAAATGTGCTGTCGCCGGTGTGCGGATGCTAGGAATGGGGCAGATTGTACGCCCCTGGCCTGGCTTGCAAGCGTGACAAAACGCTTGACCGTGGCTTTGTTGACCGGCATCAAATTCTGACCGGGGGATTTCAGCGAGGACACGCACCGATCTCAGCAATGGCGCACAACAATGGTGCGCTGCTGCGATATTGACGCGCAAAATATTTTGCTTTCAGTGCGGCGGTTAGCCTCGCTATCTGCTCGCTTCACCTGCTATTTGCATGGTTCCTATACGCTTATCAGGACAAATTTGCAGAAGGCTTACGAATCTTATTGCCACGCCTCAGCTAGTTAATCGCGTCACTTTTATGGGCAATTTTTGCTTTAAAAAAATGCAAAAACGGGTATTTTTTGAAAAAAAATTTTATTTCCGTGAAAAAAAATGTCGAAAAAAAGCTATTTGTGGTGAATAAACCATGTTTAGTTTCTTGCTTCACATCGAAGTGTCTGATTTTAACAATGGCATATTTTATGCTTATGGTCTTTTTTGCATCAAAACGTCAAAATCGGCTGAGTCATTCCTTATTTTTATGACATATTTGTGACGCAGGAGACGTAAAAAAACGGTAATAAAACGGTAATAAAACGAAGTCGTCTGCTTGACAAGATCGGTCAGTATGACTTTGTGCATAAGCAGGGGGGGGCTGATGCGGGCAATCCGCTGGCATCGGTAAAAAATTGAGGAATCACCTCAAGTGATCAATAAAAAGGCTGATAAAAATGAAACAAGCACTTTATGGGATACGTCCACTTTTGTTATCTGTTCTGGTTGCTACCGCATGTGATGCGATGGCGGCGGAACGCGTTGATTTAGAACAATCCGGTGCCGTTGGCGCTGCTGTGGCCAGGGCGGCAAGTTTGTCGGCCACCGGCCCGGTAAAAGCCGCGGCGCATCTGGGCCTGGCGGCCGATGAACTGAAAGACCTGCGCAGCCAGACGTATGCCAACGGCAACGTGGTCACACGTCATCAGCAATTTCATATGGGGGTACCAGTCTGGGGCGAGGCGATCGTCGAGCATCGTGCCGCCGGTGCGACTGTTCCGCGTATGTCCGGTGCCATGTTGCGCGGCTTGGCGAATGATTTGCCAAGTGTGAAACCCTTGTATTCTGCGACGCAGGTGCTTGATCTGGCGAAAACCAGGGCGCAGGTTTTCTCTACCGAAAACGAACAAGCCAAATTGTATGTAAAGCAAGGCACAAACGGTGTCGCCAGCTTGGTGTATGCCGTGTCGTTCCTGGCTAAAAACAGCACCAAGCCTAGTCGTCCGCATTTCATGATTGATGCCAATACCGGTGCCGTGCTGCAACAATGGGAAGGCATCACCCATGTTGACGCCACCGGCCCGGGGGGCAATACCAAGACCGGTCAATATGAATACGGTAGCAAATATGGACCTTTGGTCGTGACCTCAAATTGCACCATGGACAGCGCCAACGTGGCTGCAGTCAACTTGAACGGCGGCACCAGCAGTACTACGCCATTCCAGTTTACCTGCTCACGCAATACGTATAAAGCCATCAATGGTGCATTTTCCCCGATTAACGATGCCTTTTATTTCGGTACCGGCGTGTTCAACATGTATCAGGCCTGGTTAGGGCTACGTCCTATCAGCCAAAAATTGCTGATGCGCGTGCATTACAGTTCCAATTACGAAAACGCTTTCTGGGATGGCAGCACTATGAACTTTGGTGATGGCGCTACGACCTTTTTCCCGCTGGTCTCGATGGACGTGGCCGGACATGAAGTTAGCCATGGTTTTACCGAGCAAAATTCTAATTTGGTGTATTCCGGCATGTCTGGCGGCATGAATGAAGCGTTCTCTGATATGGCGGGTGAGGCGACGGAAAACTACATGAAAGGCAGCAATGATTTCCTGGTCGGCCCGGAAATTTTCAAGGGCGCAGGCGCGCTGCGTTACATGGCGAACCCGCCTCAGGATGGCGCGTCTATCGATAATGCCGCCAAATACACCAGCAGTCTTGATGTACACAATAGCAGCGGGGTCTACAATAAGGCGTTCTACCTGCTGGCGACCAAAGCCGGCTGGTCGACCCGCAAAGCCTTTGAAGTCATGGCTGACGCCAATCGCCTGTACTGGACTGCCAGCAGCACCTTCAATCAGGGTGCTTGCGGGGTAGAGAAAGCGGCATTCAACCGCGTCTATGTCGTGGCGGACGTGACTGCGGCATTTAGTGCTGTCGGCGTTAGTTGCGCGACAACGCCACCTAGCGGCGGCACCGTATTAAGCAGCGGCGTGACGGTATCCGGCATCACTTTGGCCACCGGTGCTAGCAAGACTTATACGCTTGTTGTGCCAAGCGGCAAGACCAGTGTGGTCTTTAAATTGTCGGGCGGTAGCGGTGACGGCGATTTATATGTCAGACTGGGTTCTGCCCCAACGACAACGACGTATCTGAAAAAATCGATAGGTTCGACCAATGCAGAAACGATCACGGTCACGACGCCGGCAGCCGGAACATACTACGTCATGGTCAGCGCTTATGCTGCTGTGACGAATACCTCTTTACTTGCTACTATCAAGTAAGTCATTGCGCATTAATTGATTGATTGATTAATGAGTGAATGAGTGAGTACGTATCGTCATTCCTGCCAAACGGGAATGACGATCTTTAAAACCTGGCTTGAATACATGGTTCACCCGCACATTGATCATGTCGCTGCTCAGTTTGTTGTGGCTTGTTGCTATGTGATGTCACAATCTTTTTCTACATGCCGGCAGCAAATCGTTTCCTTCAGCACGAACTGGTAAAAGCGGCGAAAATAGCGCCTGCGTTTTTCCCCTTTCCACTCGCCCGAGTTTCTGCGCGGCGTCACCTGAAACGATATTGCATGAGCACCAATCCACAAATTTTTGGTAAGTTCGTCCATGGCTCTACTATGCGCCATGTCGTGACCATGACCGCGACCAGTTCGGTGGGCTTGATAGCCGTGTTTTTGGTCGATGTGTTAAACCTGTTTTATATCTCGCGGCTGGGCCAGCAAGAGCTGGCGGCGGCGGTCGGTTACGCCAGCACCTTGCTGTTCTTTCATACCTCGATCGCCATCGGGCTGTCGATTGCCGCCACCGCTCTGGTTTCACGCGCGATCGGTAGCGGCCGGATTGAGCAGGCCCGTCAATTAGCGGCCTCGGCCATCATCCTGATCGGCACTATTAGCGCGTTACTGGCGGCCCTGACTTACCCGATGCTGGAGTACCTGCTGCATCTGCTGGGTGCGCAAGGCGAAACTGCAAGGCTGGCGCAGCGCTTTTGCAGTCTGATTTTACCTTCGATTCCTATGCTGGCGCTGGGCATGTGCCTGAGTGGCTTGCTGCGCGCGATGGGCGATGCCCGCCGCGCGATGTATGTGACCTTGGGCGCGGCGGCGGCCACGGCGCTGCTTGATCCGCTGTTTATTTTTGCCTTGCAGCTGGGGCTGGACGGTGCCGCCTACGCCAACATCTGTGCCAGGGTGGTTCTGATTGGTATCGGTTTGCATGGCGTCTTGAAAGTTCATCACCTGTATGCGCCACCCACCCGCACCACCTTTATGCAGGGGCTGGCACCGTTTATGGCCATTGGTATTCCGGCGATTCTGACGCAGGTCGCGACCCCGGTCGGAAATGCGGCAGTGACCGCAGCGATTGCCAAATACGGTGATGACGCGGTGGCGGGTTGGGCCGTGGTCGGGCGGCTGATTCCGGTAGCATTCGCCGGCCTGTTTGCGCTCTCGGGTGCGATCGGCCCGATACTGGGGCAAAATCTGGGCGCAATGCGCTATGACCGCTTGCGCTCAACCATGCGCGACAGCCTGCGCTTTACCCTGATGTATGTGCTGGTGGCGTGGGCCCTGCTGGCGCTGGGCAGCAGCCAGATTGCCAATGCCTTTGGGGCACGCGGCTTAGGGTATGACATTATTGTGTTTTTTTGCCTCTATGTGACGGCCAGTTTTTTGTTCAACGGCTGCCTGTTCGTGGCTAACGCGGCGTTCAATAATCTGGGCTTCCCGCTCTACTCGACTATGCTGAACTGGGGCCGCTCTACGCTGGGCGTGCTACCGTTCGTCTGGTTTGGCAGCCTTCATTACGGGGCATTGGGCGTGCTGGCCGGGTATGGTTTAGGTGTGGTGTTATTCGGTGTCGCCGGGGTCTGGCTATGCTTTCATGTGCTCAATAAACTGCAGCAGAATGCCGCGCTTCAGGTCGTCACGAGCAGCTAGGCGCTGACCTGGCAGATGGGCTCAGTATTGGTCCGGCATCAGAGCAGAGGGTTGTTGTTTGATCACTAAATTGACCAGTCAGGAATGGTATGCTGCTTAATATATTATGGGCCAGAGGGCAGGAGAGTCGCTAACGCTGACGGGCTACTCAACTTCGCGTCAGGGGAATAGCAATTGCTGATTAAACGATTAAATCCAGTCCAGACGCAATTAGACGATGCCGAGCCGAAGCTCAACGCCGGAACCGGTGCCGGTGCCGGAACCGGTTCCGGGCACCGCGTGCTGGAGCAGCGAAAAACGCAAGACGCGATGGAAGCCACCCATGTTGCTGCTGACGATATCAATGCGTTTTTTTGGCAAAATGGCGAGCCGCGAATTACCCCGGGTATCGCGCCAGCTAGCCAAGTTGCATTTACCCAGCCAGATACATTTTTCGAAGAAATTCCGCCATATCCTCATTCCTGTGTTTGACAGTACTGTTCTTTTTGTTTTTTTTAGTTGTTTAGTGCCCGGTTGTACTGGCATTCATCGTGATGGCTTTCTTTGAATAAGGGCTCGTTTTTTCGTTGCCCTTATCCTTGCCTTGCTGTGTTTTTTGATTCAAAAAAGACTCAGCTTACGCGGGTGGCGGGGGGGCTCCGGCCAGCGTTGTCGGGTCTTTCGGTGGCAGGAAAAAATCTCTCGGACTAGCGCAAAACCGTCGCCACATCATCCTGGCCAGCGTTCCGCCTTGCCTGATGCGAATACCGCGCGAACGTAAGGCCACCAGCAGCGCCAGGCTGAAACTGACGCCCAGGTTGACGATGCCGATCAGTAAAATCCCGCTCAGCGAGGTCGCCGCCAGTTGCCAGCTCATGTGGTGATCCAGACCCACCAGCGCAAAGGCAAAATTGGCACTGGAAAAAGTGATGTGCCGGATGTCGATCGGCAACCCGAAAAATATTCCCAGCTGGCCGATGGTGCCGAGCATGATGCCAAAGAATAAGTTACCCATTAAGGCCCCGAGGTTGTTGCCGATATACTCGGTCATGCGCAGCAAGCGTGCCTCGCCGAGCAGACGTTTGAGCCAGCCCAGCTGACGCAGACGCGCCGGGATATTGCCGTAACTGGCCGTGTTGTCGTAATAGCCGGAAATCAAGCCTGACAAAAACAAGCAGACGCCGGCAATGGCTGCGTGCGGCAAAGCCAGGCTAGTCAGGGGATCGATATCATGCAGCAAATGGGCAGCTTTTTCCGGGCTGACCAGATGGCTGCCATGCAGGCCGTACCAGGCCCAGGCGATCGCGTAGGCCGTGGGTAAGGCCAGCGCCATATTGCCGATAATCGCAACCAGTTGCGAGCGTGTCACCCGCACTATCAGCTCAACCAGTTCATTGAGCTTTTGCGCACCTTCATCAATCGATTTGGCGATCAGCGCTGCGGTCATGGCCGGCTGTTTGGTGGCAATCGTAAAATGCAGGATATGCACAAAAATAAAGCCCGATGAGTAATTCAGGCTGTATAAAAGCGCGAAGCCGAATGGTGCCAGTGCCAGTTTGCTGAGTAAAATTTTAATCAGGGCCATGAAGCCGACGATAACGCCGGCGCCCATGGTCGAGCGCAGCATCTCCAGCCAT
Organism: Burkholderiales bacterium; assembly: GCA_038330335.1. GTDB lineage: Bacteria > Pseudomonadota > Gammaproteobacteria > Burkholderiales > Burkholderiaceae_D > Undibacterium. The sequence continues at coordinate 19,948 of JBBQNW010000003.1, forward strand.
TCTGCCCGGTTATTGGCGACGTAATGTTCGCCGCTTTTGCCGGCCCGCTCGGTCATTTGCAGCGACAGCAGTTCGGTGCTGCTGCGCATCAGTGCGCGCAGGCTATGGCGTTTGTTGTCGGCCAGTACCAGTTCTTTTAACAGCCCCACGCTAATGCCGGCCGCTGCCGCTATGCTGCGGGTATCCATCAGTTCGAGCAGGGTACGCAGGCGGTTGATGCTTTGGCTCAGACACAGCAGCAGGCGGGTCAGACTGATAGAGACGCCCTGTACCGCCGCGGTACGACGTATTTTGATGATGATGTCTTCGCACTGAATCAGTAAAATATTGATCTGCTGGGCATCTTCGCGCTCGGTTTTTTTATCCACCAGCCAGGTGCTGTAGCGTGTCACGTAGTCATTGATCTCATCGTTCTGGCGTAAAAACGGCGATTCAAAGCGTTCGATCGCGGGATGGTTTCTGACCAGTTCCGATTCTAAGCCTATCGCGCTGATACGGTAGGACAAGACTTGAATTGCGCTCAGAATTTCCTGTCCGACCGCAATATAAATGCTACGCGGACGGTCAATTCTGAAACTCAGAGAAGCGATCAGATCCAGCCATACCTGATCCGCAACGCCACTAACCCAGACGTGATCAAATTTGTGGTCAAACAATTCACCAAAAACGTCTTTCAGATAATCGTCATTGATCAAAGGTGGTAAAAATTTGTCCGAGACCGCTTGCGAGGCCGCGCCCCAGAACCCTTTGTTTTGCGTGATGCCGGTATCAGTGAGCAGGTGCACCAGTTTGCGCGACACCAGGATGCAGAACAGGTAGGCGCTTAATGCCTGTTTCAGATGCGGATGTTGCTTAAGCACATAACAAAGTGCGCGCAGGTTGTCGGTTGCCTGCAGGATATCATCGATTTTTTTGGGACGGAGCCTGGCGACCAGTTCGCGTAATAAACCGATATCGCGGTGTGGTGCCTGTTGCTGGTTAGCCTGCGCTATGCGTTCAAGTATGCTGTCTATGGACAAGGTTTTCTCCATTCCGGTCTTGTTGGGTTGGTATTCATGTCCGCTGTATCAATCTCAGCGAGCAGGTGTCAATGAGTGAGGTGACATGAGTGAGGTGACAAAGCGGTGGTGACAAAGAGTGAGATGACAATAAAAGACCTGGCATTGCCGGGTTTGCTCAGTCCCTTGCATGACCGCGGGAACGCAGCGCCCGGCACCTGGTTCCAAAAGGTCGAAGGTATTTTTTACCATAAAATTAGCTCAGGCCGGCTCTGTCAGCATCTGGCTCTGATCCTGTTGAGCCAGCCTGTCCGGTCATCTTCCGTGCGCTGATTGTGCCTGGTTTTCAGGCTTGCCCGATGCCGGGTTTGCGAAAATTTTAACAAATAGGCTTGTGATCAATGCGTGTTTTCTGACGTTATACAGCATTATTCGATTAACAAATGTGTGCTTAGTTCAGTAATTTTGCTGCAGCTTACGCCGATGTAGTCTACATTAATGACTTATCAGTTTAAAGAAGGTTGTCAGTTGGATAATTTACTGCTAGTAGTTGCCGCCTTTTTTTTGGTGGCGCTGAATGGTTTTTTTGTGGCGGCCGAGTTTGGATTGGTCAAATTGCGCCAGACCAGAGTGCGCAGTATCGCCAAAAATGGTGGTGTACGCGGGCGTTTACTGGCCACAGTGCATGAACATCTCGATTCCTATTTATCTGCCTGCCAGTTAGGTATCACCCTGGCGTCGCTGGGTTTAGGCTGGATCGGTGAACCCGCATTTGCCCGCTTGCTGGAACCTCTGTTGAGCGCTGCCGGTGTCACCTCGATCGAACTGGTGCACGGCATTTCATTTTTCTTCGCTTTTTTTGTGATCTCGTTCTTGCATATTGTGCTGGGAGAATTAGCGCCTAAATCGCTGGCGATACGGCAACCGGAAAAGGTCTCGCTGTGGACCGCCCCTGCCTTGTATTTGTTTTACTGGACCATGTATCCGGCGATCTGGGTGCTCAATAGCAGCGCCAATAAAGTGCTGGCCTGGGGCGGGCTTGATTCGGCCCATGGTGCCGAGGCGCATTATTCTCCGGAAGAATTAAAACTCATTTTACGTGGCAGCCATGCCAGCAAGAAACTCACGCCGGACGAGTGGGGCATCATGGCGCAGATGCTCGATTTCGGTGATTTAGAAATCTCCGACCTGATGCGTCCGCTGAGTGAAGTGGTCGCCATGTACAAGAGCGCTTCCCTGCAAGAAAACATGGATACCGCCGCCCGTAACCGCTTTAGCCGTTATCCTTATTTTGACAGTGACGATGAAACCGTCCTCGGTATGCTGCATCTGAAAGATTTATTCTTAGCGCAGCAGAGCGGCAAGTCGCTCGATGACCTGAGTAAACACCTGCGCCACGTCGAATATGTGCCGCCAAATATGCCGGCGCTGGAGTTGTTTCGGCGTTTTCGCAAAGGGGCACCGCATTTTGCCATGGTCGGTTACAAGGGCAGTAAACCGGTCGGATTTTTGACGCTGGATAATTTACTCAGCGCCCTGGTAGGACAGATCCGTGATGAGTTCCGCCAGAACGACAACGACTGGACTTTGCTCGACGACGGCACGCTGATCGGTAAAGGCAGTTTGCCTTTATTTACGCTGGGCATCGCCCTGGGCATTGATCTCGATAGTGAAGAAGTGGAATCGATAGGCGGACTGATCATGCTGACGCTGGGTGATCTGCCGGTGGAAGGTCAGAAAGTAGAATTTCCGCAATTTAGTGCGGTTGTCAAAAAGATGAACGGGCCACGCATAGTGCTGGTGCGGATACATCCCAAAGAAGAAGCGTAAGCCGGGCAGAAGTGGGTTCATCGGGGCGCAGCTCAATGCTGGCGAGATGGTGCAGGACGATCATAGCAAGAGGATGGTAATAAGACGGTGGTAATAAGACGATGGTAATAAGACGATGGTAGTCATACGCGGTCGTCGCACCGGATTGTTTTGCGCCCGGATTAGCAACATGCATCAGCAAATTTCATCACTGAAGCCAATCACCCAAGCACATCGCCGAAGCAGATTCCCATATCACGCCCGGTTTGCAGCGTGTCGCCGTCTAAAGGAACGCCTTTCATGCGCCCGGCGACTTCTTCCAGCGCCACATAATTTACATTTGGAAAAGCCAGGGCGACCATGATGCCGGAATAGCCCTGATCCAGTGCGCGTACTGCCGCCGCGCCGAAACGCATGGCCGAAAGCCGGTCGAAAGCGGTCGGGCTGCCACCGCGCAGTAAGTGCCCCAGCACCACGGCGCGGGCTTCTTTTCCGGTCAGTTCTTGCAGTTCTGTGGCCAGTTGTTCACCGACCCCGCCCAGTCTTTCGACATAGCCCGGCCCGGCGCTGTCTTGCAGTGCTGCCTCGCCATGAGCCGCGATGGCTCCTTCGGCCACCACGACGATACTGTAATGACGGCCAGCGGCTTCACGTTCGGCAATCTTAGCGGCGACCTGATGGAGATCGTAGGCAATTTCCGGAATTAAAATGACATGAGCGTTGCTGGCAATCCCGGCGTGCAAAGCAATCCAGCCGGCATAGCGTCCCATCACTTCGACCACCATGATGCGCCTGTGGCTTTCTGCGGTGCTGTGCAGACGGTCGACACATTCTGTGGCAAACGAGACGGCGGTATCGAAGCCAAACGTGGTAAAGGTCTTATCGAGATCGTTGTCGATGGTTTTCGGTACGCCGACTACGCGCAAACCTTTTTCCAGACCAATCTGATGCAGGGCGTGAGCGATGGTCAGTGTGCCGTCGCCGCCGATGCAGACCAGCGCATCGATCTCCATCTGGCGCAGATGCTCGATGATGTCGATGCTGCGATCGACCTCCCGGATGCTGCCGTCCGGCATGTTCATGGCGTAGCGCAAGGGGTTGCCATGGTTGGTGGTGCCAAGGATAGTGCCGCCGAGGTGGCCGATGCCGCGCACCATCGCGGTAGTGAGTAGGAACACGCCATCGACCGGATAACGATCCGGCTGCAAAATACCGTTAAACCCTTCGCGTATGCCGTAGCATTCCCAGCCGCGTTGCGCCGCCGAAAGCACCACGGCACGGATCACGGCGTTCAAGCCCGGGGCATCGCCGCCGCCGGTGCTGATGGCAATGCGCCGTATTGGCCCGGCAGAAGGCGCCATGCTGCTCTCCGCTTATCTTTTCATACGGCAGGTTGACATGCCAAAGGGCAGATAAGCCGGGCAAAAACGGAAGGTACCGGTCAGTACCGGCACAATACCGATCCAACCCCAGGCGCCGATATAGCCACCCAAAGTGGCGCCGATCAGACCCAGCCCTACGACGATACGAATAATGCGATCGGTATTACCTACGTTGACTTTCATGATGCTCTCCTGAGTGATGCTGCTATGGATGAAACTAAAACTTGTTTTGTAACCGAAATCAACTCTTACTACCCCTCATCTGGGTTGCCGCTATTTTATAGGCTATTTACCGGAATTTTTAAATAGCTGATTCCGTTACTCTCGGCCGGCGGCAACGCACCGGCGCGGATATTTACCTGAATCGAGGGCAGAAGTAGCACTGGTTTCTCAAGCGTGGCATCACGCGCCTGACGCATAGCGACAAACGCTGCCTCGCTGACACCCTCGTGCACATGAATGTTTTGTGCCCGCTGTGCCGCCACCGTCGTTTGCCATTGCGGTGGGCGCGCCGCCGGCGGGTAGTCGTGGCATAGAAACAGCCTGGTCTCCGGCGGCAGTGCCAGTAGCTGTTGTATCGAGTGGTACAGCTGATGTGCATCGCCACCGGGGAAATCGCAGCGCGCGGTACCGGTGTCCGGCATGAACATGGTGTCGCCGATAAACACCGCATCGCCCACCTGGTAAGCCAGGTCAGCCGGCGTATGGCCGGGCACAAATAGCGCTTTCACTTGCAATTGCCCGATCTGGAATAGGTCACCGGCGTCAAACAAGGCATCAAATTGCGAGCCATCAACTGCGAATTGAGGTTCTAAATTAAACAGCGTTTTAAATACGCCTTGCACCTTGCTGATCTGCGCGCCGATAGCAATTTTACCGCCGGCGGCTTGTTGCAAATAGTGAGCCGCCGACAAATGGTCCGCATGCGCATGGGTTTCCAGTATCCACTCCAGCGTCAGCCTTTGCGCGCGCAGGAAATGCAGGATGGTGTCGGCACCGGCGCTGCTGGTGCGCCCTGATTTGGCATCGTAAGCCAGTACCGGATCGATCACCGCCGCATGCCCGCCGACCTGGTCGTACACCACATGGCTGGCCGTGCCGGTAGCATGATCAAAGAAGCTTTCAATGCAAGGAGCTTGAGGAACCTGAGGAGCTTGCGGAACTTGCGGAGATAGGGGAAACATGCATCACCATTTCATACAATATATTGACTTACATAATATCAAACAATAAAATGAACGCAAGTAAATTTTTATCAGTTCATCATGAAACATCCTGTTCTTACCGCTCCGTTTGATATGGCGCAAATGCGCAGCACCGCCAAGATTGCCGTCAGCGCCTTGCGTGCCATGGCCAACGAAGACCGCTTGCTGTTGCTGTGCCAGCTCAGGCTGGGCGAAAAGTCAGTCAGTGAGCTGGAGCAACTGCTAGAAATCCGCCAGCCTACGTTGTCACAGCAACTGGGCGTTTTGCGTACCGAAGGCCTGGTCAATACCCGGCGCGACGGCAAGCGTATTTATTATTCGGTCGACGATCCGCGGGTAGTGGGCTTATTGACCGCCATGTATCAGGGCTATTGCCCGGATTTGACCGCATTCCAAGAGCCGTCTCATGGGTCTGACTAGCGCCATGTTGAAGCGGTGTAGCGCAGAACCGCTGCCAGCTGCGAGGCAGCCTTGATCTGGCTCACAGTCATCTTGCTCGGTATCGCGGTAGGCCTGGTGATGGGGCTGACCGGTGCCGGTGGCGGTATTGTCGGCGTGCCTGCCCTGGTTTTTGTTTTGGGATGGAGCATGCAAGCGGCCATGCCGGTGGCCTTACTGGCGGTGACCGTGGCGGCGGCAATCGGGGCAGCGGCTGGTTTGCGCCAAAAAATAGTGCGCTATCGGGCCGCCATGTTGATGGCGGCCGTTGGCGCGCCGTTTACCATGCTTGGTGTGATGCTGGCAAAAATCACCGCGCAACGGTGGTTAATGCTGGGTTTTGCCCTGATATTGTTCTCGGTAGCCATCCGCTTGATCACGCAACTTCGTCATCTCGCTTCGGGCCGGCAAGACAGTCAGGCACGCGTTCTTGTGAATCAGGATACCGGCCGGTTTCAATGGACCTGGCGTACTGGCGTGGTGATTGGCAGCATAGGCAGCGTGGCCGGGCTGATGACAGGGCTATTGGGGGTGGGCGGTGGTTTTGTGATCGTGCCTTTGTTGCAGCGTTTTACCAATGTCAGTTTGCAGGCTGTAATGGCCACCTCTTTGCTGACCATCGCTCTGGTTGGCAGCGCCGGCGTGGCCAGCGCTTTGGCGGGCGGGGCGCAACTGCCGGTGGTATTTTCCGCGGTATTCATGAGCGCGACCATCCTCGGGATGCTGGCCGGTCGCCGCCTGGCGGGTAATTTGTCCGTGGCAACAGTGCAAGCTTTGTTTGCCATTTTGCTGCTGCTGGTGGCGGGCAGTTTAATTTTCAGGGCGCTGGTCGCTGCTTAAACTAATACAGGTACCAGCACAGACGTTGCCGCAAGCAGCTCAGTGAGGTGCGCATACGGCTGAGCCTGAGCATCAGTTTTTTCAAATGTGGCGCGGATTAATGCTGGCAAGCAGGACATGTTGCTCTGGAGCGCCTAAACATGCGGCGCTGGCTCCGGCAATTGAGTGGCAACTAAGTGGCAATGTAGTGGCAACGAAGCGGCAATCCCGTCAGCAGGCCCCAATGCGCCAAATTGTCAGACGCTGAGCGTGCGCTTTCCCAATACCGCCGCCTGCGCGTCCAGCTGGCGCGCCACGTTGCCGCAGACCAGATCGCATAGCGCATAAATAGAGGCGTCGGCGATGCGGTAGTACACCGAAGTGCCGCGTCCTTCGCGTGCGACCAGGCCGTGTTTGGCCAGAGTGGATAAGTGGCGTGAAACATTCGCTTGCGAGCAGCCGCAATGTCCGGCCAGTTCGCCGACATTTTGTTCGTGGTCACGCAGGCAATTGAGTATGCGCAGCCGGGTAGGCTCGGCCAGGGCCGAGAAGTATTGCGCGACCTGAGTCAGCGCCTGATCAGACAAACCTTCCATCAGAGTACAGGGCCCCGTTGTTAAAACCATGATGATACCTTGTGGCAAAAATTTGCGTATTTACTTATATTGTTATTTGCATGTATGCGCAAATAAGTATATTATTCTTTCATGATTAATGCAATGCCTAGCTTGCCCTCTGGAGATGACAACCATGTCGCCACGTTTAACGATGTATCCTACTTTCCGCGCTTCTTCGAGTGCCGCGCTGCTGCCGGCGCTGCTGCCGGTACTGCTGCCGGTACTGTTCTCCACCGTATGCCTGATGGCGCCGGCCAGCGCGTCGGCCGCGGGCTTGGCGGCCGCTGCCGTACGAGCCAGTAACGGTGCTTCTTTGTACAGTGCCGATGGGGTGGTGGAGGCGCTGCGTCAGACCGTGATTTCGGCGCAGGTGTCGGGTGCCATCGTTGAATTGCCGGTGAAAGCCGGCGACAGCGTGAAAGCCGGTGCCATGTTGTTGCGCATCGACGCCCGGGCGGCGAATCAAGAAGCCAGTGCCAGCCGCGCGCAGGTGGAGGCGGCGCGTGCCAGTCTGGCGGTGGCGAGCAAAGATTACGAGCGGCAAAAAAAATTATTCGCCAGACAGTACATCAGCCAGGCATCCTTAGACCTGGCTGAATCACAATATAAATCAGCCAGCGCCCAGGCCGCCGCCCAGATCGCCCAGGCCGGCGCAGTGCAGACGCAATCGGGCTTCTATTCCCTTAGCGCGCCCTACAGCGGGTTAGTGGCCGAGGTGGCAGTCACGTTGGGCGACATGGCGCTGCCGGGGCGGCCGTTAATGACAGTGTATGACCCGACGGCATTGCGGGTGACGGCTACGGTGCCGCAAGCCAAGGTAGCGGGCATGCTGGCTGGCCATCCTGTGAAGATTGAATTTCCCGGTTTGCCGGAAGCGCAGCGTTGGCTGACGGCAAGCAAAGTCACCATTTTGCCGCTTGCCGATGCCGCTACCCATACCGTGCAGGTGCGGCTGGATTTGCCGGCCGATACCAAGGGTCTGACCCCAGGCATGTTCGTGCGTGCCAGTTTGCCGGTTGCCGGTAGTGGTGGCGGTGCTGGCGGAGCCGATAATGTGCGTCTGTATGTGCCGCTGGCAGCGGTGTTTCGCCGTGCTGAACTCAGCGCCGTGTATGTCTTGACGGCGCAGGGCAAGCCTTTATTGCGCCAGGTCAGGCCGGGTGCCGTGCTCGGTGCCGAGCAGGAAATCCTGAGTGGCGTGTCGGCCGGTGAGCAAGTCGCGCTCGATCCGCTGGCAGCGGCCCGGGTACGATAATGGAGAACCCGATGACAGCATCACACTCAACTCCGCCAAAGCTGCCAATCCCGCCCACCCCGCGGCTGGGCATTTCCGGGCGCATCGCCGCCTTCTTTCAGACCGCCCAGATCACGCCTTTGCTGGCGCTGGTAGCGTTCTTGCTCGGGCTGTTTGCCGTGCTGGTGACGCCGCGTGAAGAAGAGCCGCAAATCAATGTCACGATGGCCAATGTGCTGATCCCTTTTCCCGGCGCTTCGGTGAAAGATGTCGAGCAGATGGTGGCGATACCGGCCGAGCAGGTACTCAGCCAGATCGCCAATGTCGAGCATGTGATGTCGGTCTCGCGCCCCGGTCTGGCCATTGTCACGGTGCAGTTTGAAGTCGGCGTGGCGCAAACCGAAGCACTGGTGCGTTTGTATAACACGGTGCATAGTAATCGTGACTGGTTGCCGGCCAAGCTCGGTACGCTGGAACCCTTGATCAAGCCGAAAGGCATCGACGATGTGCCTATCGTATCGCTGACTTTATGGAGTAAAAACAGCGCCACCGGTTCTTTCGATCTGCAGCGCGTGGCGCACAGTGTGGAAGCTGATCTCAAGCGCGTGCCGGGGACGCGTGAAGTGACGACCATAGGCGGCCCTGGCCGTGCGGTAAATATCGAGCTGGATCCGGCGCGTCTGGCTGCCAGCGGCCTGACGGTGGCCGATTTGCAAGGCAGTCTGCAGTCGGCCAATCTGGGTTTGCCGGCGGGCGAGCTGACCTCCGGCAACCGCGCCATCGCGATCGATGCCGGGCCGTTTTTACGTGATGCACAAGCGGTGGGAGAGTTGGTGGTCGGGGTAAAAGCCGGCAAGCCGGTGTTTTTGCAGGAAGTGGCCAAAGTTGAAGACGGTGCCTTGCCGGCAGCGCGTTATGTCTGGCACGGCCAGGCCGGAAAAGAGGCGGCAGAATATCCGGCCGTGACGATTTCCGTGACCAAAAAACCCGGGCAAAATGCAGTGGATGTTGCCAACGCCGTGGTCGCACGCGCCGCGGCTTTGCAAAACACCGTGATCCCTGCCGACGTTGAAGTCACGACCACGCGCAATTATGGCCAGACCGCTGACGATAAAGCCAAAAAACTGATACAAAAACTATTGTTTGCCACCGCCTGCGTGGTGGCGCTGGTGTTTCTGGCGCTGGGCCGGCGTGAAGCGGCGATTGTCGGTAGTGCCGTCATCCTGACCCTGACGGTGACGCTATTCGCCTCGTGGGCATGGGGCTTTACCCTGAACCGGGTCTCCCTGTTCGCGCTGATTTTTTCTATCGGTATTCTGGTCGATGATGCGATTGTGGTGGTAGAAAACATTCACCGTCATCAGGCCTTGTTTCCCGGTAAAACGCTGACAGAAATCATTCCTGGCGCGGTCGATGAAGTCGGCGGCCCTACCATACTGGCCACCCTGACTGTGATCGCCGCTTTGCTGCCGATGGCATTTGTCAGCGGCTTGATGGGGCCGTACATGAGCCCGATTCCTATCAATGCCAGCATGGGCATGTTGTTGTCGCTGGCGATCGCCTTTGTCGTCACGCCCTGGCTGGCACGGATCTGGATGAAAGAAGGCCATCATTCAGCTAGCAACGCCGGTGTGAATGCAGACGTTAATGCCGACGTTAATGCAGAAGTTAATGCAGGCGCTAGTACGGGTATGGCAGGCAAGCTGGAACCCTTGTTCCGGCGCGTGTTCCGGCCTTTTTTAGATGATCAGTCGGGTAGCGCCAACCGCAAAAAACTCGGCCTCGGGGTGCTGGCGCTGATCGCCTTGTCGGTCGCCTTGCCGGTGCTGGGTCTGGTGCAGTTAAAGATGCTGCCGTTTGATAATAAATCAGAATTTCAAGTCATCGTTGATATGCCGGCCGGCACGCCGTTAGAGAAAACCGCTGCGGTTCTGCACGAACTTGGCGCTTACCTGGCCAGCGTGCCGGAAGTCACCGATTACCAGGCCTATGCCGGCACCGCCGCACCGATTAATTTTAACGGCTTGGTGCGCCAATACTATCTCCGCTCGGGTGGCGAGGTCGGCGATATTCAGGTCAATCTGGTCGATAAACACCATCGCTCGGAAAAAAGCCACGCCATCGCCAGCCGCGTGCGGCCAGCTTTGCAAGCGATAGGAAAACGCTTTTCTGCCAACATCAAGGTGGTCGAAGTGCCGCCTGGCCCGCCGGTACTGGCGCCTATCGTGGCCGAAATTTACGGGCCGACCGATGACGGCCGCCGGCAGGTCGCTAAAGCCGTGCGCAAAGTGTTTGAACAAGCCAAGGGCGTGGTCGATGTCGATGACAGCAGTATCGTCGACGCGCCGCGTAAAGTGCTGATCGTGGACCGCCGTAAAGCCTCGTTGCTGGGGGTGGCGCAAGCGGAGATCGTTGCTACCCTACACGCCGGTCTGGCCGGCGACGCCGTCGCTTATCTGCATGACGAAAGCAAGTACCCGGCCGCAGTCAATCTGCATTTGCCGGTAGCCGAACAGGGCAATCTGGACAGCTTGCTGGCTTTGGGCGTAAAGAACGCCCAGGGCCGGGTGGTGCCGATTCGTGAGCTGGTCACGGTCAGCGATACCCTGCGCGAGCAGCCGCTGTATCACAAGGACGGTTTGGGCGTTAATTATGTGGTGGGTGACATGGCCGGTGCCGTTGACAGCCCGCTGTATGGCATGTTTGCCATGCGCAGCGAGATCGCCAACATCGTGACCCCGGGCGGCAATCCGCTAGAAGAGTTTTTTATCCATGCGCCGTCTGATCCGTATCGTAGTTTTAGCCTGAAATGGGACGGCGAATGGCAGGTCACTTACGAAACTTTCCGCGACATGGGGGCCGCCTATGCGGTCGGGCTGGTGCTGATTTACCTGCTAGTGGTAGCGCAGTTTGGTTCTTATCTGACGCCTTTAATCATCATGGCACCGATACCGCTGACGATTATCGGCGTGATGCCCGGTCACGCTTTATTGGGTTCGCAATACACCGCCACCAGCATGATAGGCATGATTGCGCTGGCCGGCATCATCGTGCGTAATTCGATTCTTCTGGTCGATTTTATCCACGTGCAAATCGCCAGCGGCATGGCGTTTAAAGAAGCCGTAGTCAGTTCCGCCATTACCCGCGCCCAGCCGATCGCCCTGACCGGCCTGGCGGCCATGATGGGGGCGATTTTTATTCTGGATGACCCGATCTTTAACGGTCTGGCGATTTCACTGATTTTCGGTATCTTTGTTTCCACCGTCCTGACCCTGGTGGTGATACCGCTGCTGTACTACATGGCGTATCAGGGCAAATACACCGCAACTACATCAACCGCATCAACCACAAATGAAGGAGTCTCATCATGACTAGCTGGCAAGTCGTTCGTATTCTCGCAGGTTTTTTTATCTTACTGAGTCTGGCGCTGGGGCTTCCCGCTAGCCCGGTCTTTGTCAACCAATGGTGGCTGGCGTTCACGGCTTTCGTCGGGATTAATTTGCTGCAAAGCGGGTTCACCAAATGGTGCCTGATGGAAAACATTTTACGCAAACTTGGCATCAAACCAGGTTGCTAAGGAGACTCACATGCATCTCGTCTGTCCTGCCTGTAATGCCACCAACCGGATTCCGGAGGAACGCCTGACCGATGCGCCCGTCTGCGGCAAATGCGGCCAGGCGCTGATGGCGGCAGTGCCGGTCGCGCTGAGCGACCAGGCTTTGCCGAAATTTTTAGCCAATACCGAACTGCCGGTACTGATCGATTTCTGGGCTGCATGGTGCGGGCCGTGCCGCGCCATGGCGCCGCAATTTGAAGCGGCGGCCAGCCAAGCGCCCGAGATCCGTTTCGTTAAAGTCGACAGCGACGCTGCGCCTCTGGCCAGCCAGCGCTATGGCATCCGCAGTATTCCTACGCTGTTACTGATGCAGGGCGGGCGCGAGATCGGCCGACAAAGCGGGGTCATGCCGGCAGCACAATTACTGGCATGGGCTCGCGGCCTGATTCCTGCTAGGTAATTAAATTTTTGATGATGTAAAAACTGGAGGAGACACCATGGCACACATCGTAATTATGGGCGCGGGTACCGGCGGCATGCCGGCTGCGTATGAACTGCGCGAAAAACTCGATCCCGCGCACAGCATCACCGTCATCAATGCGGTGGATTATTTCCAGTTTGTTCCCTCCAATCCCTGGGTGGCGGTGGGCTGGCGCGAGCGGGAAGCGACTACTTTTCCGATCCGTCCTTACCTGGAAAAGAAAGGTATCAACTTCATCGCGCAGCCGGTGGCCAGCTTGCAGCCTGGGGACAACGCCTTGACTCTGGCCGACGGCAGCAGCGTTGCTTACGATTATCTGATCATCACCACCGGACCAAAATTAGCCTTTGATGAAGTGCCGGGTGCCGGGCCGCTGAACGGTTTTACGCATTCGATCTGCTCGATTGACCATGCCGAGAGTGCGTATGCGGCATATCAGCAATTTCTGGCCGACCCCGGCCCCGCGGTGATCGGCGCCATGCCCAGCGCCTCGTGTTTCGGGCCGGCCTATGAATTCGCTTTCATCTTTAATACCGACCTGCGACGCCGCAAGCTACGCAATAAGGTGCCGATCACTTACGTCACCAGTGAGCCGTATATCGGTCATCTGGGTTTAGGTGGCGTGGGCGATTCCAAGTCCATGCTGGAGAGCGAATTTCGCAATAATGACATCAAGTGGATCTGCAACGCCAAGACCACCCGCGTCGAAGACGGCAAGATGTTCGTGAGCGAAATGGACGAGATGGGTAATCTCAAAAAAGAGCATGAACTACCGTTTAAATACAGCATGATGCTGCCGTCTTTCCGTGGAGTTGACCCGGTCGCGGCAGTCGAAGGTTTATGCAATCCGCGCGGTTTTGTGCTGATCGACGATCATCAGCGTAGTAAAAAATACCGGAATATTTTTTCCGCCGGTGTCTGTGTCGCGATTCCTCCGGTAGAAGTCACGCCAGTGCCAACCGGCGCGCCCAAGACCGGTTATATGATAGAGACCATGGTGACGGCCATCGTGCATAACATTGAAGCCGATTTGAAAGGTCTGCCGGCCACCGCGAAAGGTAGCTGGAATGCGATTTGTCTGGCCGATATGGGCGACACCGGTGCCGCCTTCGTTGCCTTGCCACAGATACCGCCACGCAATGTCAACTGGTTTAAAAAAGGCAAGTGGGTGCATCTGGCCAAAATCGCTTTTGAGAAATATTTCATGCACAAGATGAAGGCGGGGACGTCGGAACCGATTTATGAAAAATATGTCTTGAAGCTGCTGGGTATAGAGCGGCTGGATAAGCCATAAAACAACCTACCAGCAACTTAGGCAGCAACTTAGGCAGCAACTTATGCAGCAAGCTATACAGCAAAATACATGAGAGGGAATTTGAGGTGATATTGATGAATTTTTTAGGCAAGATAGTATCGGCAATCGTGCCGGCATTTAGCGCTGCAGCAAGCGGGGATTTACCCTCAGAGGCAAGCTTGATTGATGTACGCTCGGCCGGCGAATTTGCCTCCGGGCATATCGACGGGGCGATCTCGTTGCCGTTGGGCAGTATCGGCCAGACCATAGCTGATGCGGTGCCGGATAAAGCCAGCCCGATTATCGTTTACTGCCAGTCGGGTGCCCGCTCGTCGTCAGCAAAAAACCTGCTCAATAGCCTTGGCTATCAGCAGGTGTTTAATGGCGGTGGGGTAGGCGGATTGGCATTGCGTTTGGGCAAACCGGTGCGGCGTGGCTAAGTATTTTTCCTAGCCTTCGACCGAGATCGGCAATGGCAGTGCAGGGCCGATGTGATGATCGCTCACGCGCCGGCCATTGGTGCGCCGTCGCCCTTGTGTTGTGCGTGTGTTTAACAATATCTGATCTTGTTTTTCGCGTCGTTCAAACCTGAGTCTGTGTTCTGGCGTCTTTTTTGCACGTCGTTCAACTTCAGGCCAGGTTGCCGCCTGACTGCGTTGACTGCGTTGACTGCCTTGACTGAGCGGTTCCGGCCGGATCTGTGCCGGCATGTCCCGGGGTATGGCCCGGGTTTCAGGCAAGGGCGCAAACAGGCGTAAAATTTTCAATGGAAACATGGCAGTAGCATCCTTGGCCAGTAGTGAATATGAGTAAACATTGGTGAACGTACAATGTTAACTACGACGATAGTTGGTAAATCTTGAGATCACGGCTGACTTTTGTCTCATTTCTGACGAACATGCATACCAACTGTCGCACGCATAATCGCACGCACAATCGCACGCACAATCATACGCATAGTCATACGCATAATCACAAGCAACAGCGCCAATCCTTAGCCGTCCTCCGTCATCTTTAGCCGGGCTGCTCCGGCGCTGTTTCCGCTTGCCGTTTTTCACCGTCCCTGGTTTTTTCTGCAATTTCCCCGTATTTGTCCTGCAGTCGCGCTGAAGCGCCAGTCATCTCTACGATGTTTTGAGCGGATGCTGTTGCGCGCGCATCCCTGCGTGACCGCGACCAGCGTATGTGCTGCCAGTCCGGAAGCTGGCAGCGGTGTATGAATACGGCAACAAAAAGAAAAATAGTTTCCATTGTGTACGGTAGCGAACAGAAGCGGAATTTGCTGCCTGACATCATATTATTATGAGTATCGTGCGTTACATCGCCCCAGTGCAGACGCCGGCTCCACCACTGCTCAGCATTCACTGTAAAAATGCCTGGCAGCCAGCGACCAGAAAATTTGAGCATAAATTACGCACACTAACCCAGAACAGGATGAACCAAAAATGAATAAAATCGAGACAAATTTCAAGCGCTTGAAGTGGCTAATGCCTTTTCTGATCAGCGCTTTTGTCGCTGGTTGCGGCGGCGGCGACCAGGGCAAAGATCCGATCCTGGGTTCCGGTGGCGTGAATATTTTGCCGCCGACGGTGACTTCGACCATTAATCCTGATGGCGCTACCGGTGTTTCGACCAAAATCAAGGTCGGCGCTTTTTTCAGTGAAGCGATGAACCCTGCGACGGTAAATGCGCAGAGCTTTACCTTGATGCAGGGCACAACGCCGGTGGCCGGCGCGGTCACTTACAGCGGTGTGGCGGCCAGTTTTACTCCGGCTACGGCATTAGCCATCAACACGACTTATACCGCTACCGTGACCCGTGCTGCCAGTAATCTGGCTGGCATTGCCTTATCCGGCAATCAGGCGGTGTACCCGGCACCAGGCAATTATGTCTGGCGCTTCACCACCGGTGCCGTGGCAGACAACGTCGCCCCTACAGTCACGTCGACCGTCAATGCCAATGGCGCCACCGGCGTCAGCCGTAACAGCAAAATTGGTGCTTTCTTCAGCGAAGGCATGGACCATGCCAGTATCAATGCCCAAAGCTTCACTCTGATGCAAGGCAGCACGGCAGTGGCCGGTACGGTCGCTTACAGCGGCGTCGCCGCCAGTTTTTCACCTGCAGCTTTGTTGCTTGCTAATACACTGTACACCGCAACGATCAGTAGTACGGTGACCGATAGTGCCGGTAACCGTCTGGCAGGTAATCAGGGTGCAGCCCCAAGCGCTTATGTCTGGAGCTTTACCACTGGCGCACTGGCAGATACCACGGCACCAACTGTGACGGTAACTGACCCGGGTACAGGTGCAACGAATGTGGCATTGGATAAAACCATTAACGCCACGTTCAGTGAAGCGATGGATGCTTCTACAATCACGACGGCCAACTTCACTTTGAAACAAGCGGCGACTCCGGTCTCTGGTACGGTTGGTTTTATTGGTAATACGGCCACTTTTGTACCGGCTGCCAACCTGACCGCCGGCGCTGTCTACACCGCCACGATCAGTAAAAACCTTACCGATATTACTGGCAATAAGCTGGCCGGCAATCAAGGGCCAGCTCCTAGTGATTATGTCTGGAGCTTTACTGCGGCAGCGGCTGCACCTCTGCCAGCTTCTGGCCCTGCGACTGTCAATTTGCGTTCAGCCGGCGTGTTTGCCATTCTGGCTGGTGCCGGCGTGACTAATACCGGGGCTACG
This sequence comes from Burkholderiales bacterium, assembly GCA_038330335.1. Lineage (GTDB taxonomy): Bacteria > Pseudomonadota > Gammaproteobacteria > Burkholderiales > Burkholderiaceae_D > Undibacterium. The sequence continues at coordinate 36,480 of JBBQNW010000003.1, forward strand.
ACGATCAACGGTGATTTAGGCACGACCCCGACCGGCACTATTAATGGTTTTCCACCTGGCATCGTCAACGGTAATGTTCATGCAGCCGATCCGATTGCCGATCAAGCCAAGCTTGATTTGACCAGTGCCTATAACGATGCTCAGGGGCGTTCACTGAATGCGATTTCCTTACCTGGCGACTTAGGTGGTCTGACACTGGCACCTGGTTTGTATGTGAATTCATCTTCTACCGGCATTTCCGGTTCTGGCCAACTGACGCTGGATGCTCAGGGCAATCCAAACGCTACCTGGATTTTCAAGATGGGTTCCAGTCTGACGACCGGTACCGGCAGCCAGATCATTCTCGCTGGCGGTGCCAAGGCATCTAACATCTTCTGGGCAGTCGGTACTTCGGCCACGCTGGGTGTGACTTCGATCTTTCAAGGCACGATCCTGGCGGATCAGTCGATCTCGGCAGCGACCGGTGCAGTAGTACAGGGTCGCTTACTGACACGCATCGCTGCAGTGACGCTGCAAGGTAATACGGTAACGCGGCCGTAATTAAACGTTTAACCTTCAACGTTCAATTTCAACAGCAATGCAATGCGTATGCAGCGCCACTGAGGTACCGCAACGGTAACTTAACGCTACCTCAACGGTACGAAAGCTAAAGATGAAAGAACCTGCGGGTTCTTTCATCTGGTCTGCCGCTACAGCACATAAAAAATTCTAAAAATCCTTGTGGAGAACATCATGACATTAGCAAGAGTAGCAATCACTTCAGGACGGCTTAGCCTGCTCGCCCTGGCCGCCATGGGTAGTGGCCTGAGCTGTACCCTTATGAGCAGTAATGCGATGGCCGACGATACCGGTTGGTATGTCGGCGGAAATGTGGGCCAGTCGCGCGCAAAAATTGACGATGAACGCATTACCAGTAGCCTACTCAGCGGCGGTCTGACGACCACCAACATCACTGACCGAAAGCGCGACACCGGATATAAATTATTTGGCGGCTACCAGCTCAACAAAAATTTCGCGCTGGAAGGCGGCTATTTTGATCTCGGCAAATTTGGCTATACCGCCTACACGCTGCCCACCGGTACGCTCGATGGCAATATTAAGGTACGTGGCGCCAATCTCGATCTGATCGGGTCCTTGCCTGTTACCGAAAAATTTTCCGTCTTCGGGCGCGGTGGCGTCACGTATGCACAGGCCAGAGATACCTTTGCCGGAACCGGGGCGGTCGGGGTAACTAATCCTCATCCGAGTAAATCGGCTGCCGGTTATAGCTTCGGTGCCGGGCTGCAATATGCCATGACACCAGCGCTCGCCCTGCGTACCGAAGTCGCACGTTATCGTATCAATGATGCGGTCGGTAATAAGGGCGATATCGATCTGGTCTCGGTAGGTCTGGTGTATCGTTTTGGCTCGCCGGTACAAACCACGGTAGCGCGTGCAGCGACACCGCAACCGCAACCGAGGCCAGAGGTGGTTGCCCCAGTAACCCCGGTAGCTGCGGTCTTGCCAGCACCGCGTTTTGAAAAATATACCTTGTCGGCAACCGAACTGTTTACCTTTAACAGTGCGCAATTGCAGATGCCACAACCCAAGCTCGATGAGATCGCCAATGTCCTGAAGAAAGACGCCACGGTCAACCATGTCGTCATCAGCGGTCATGCTGATCGTATCGGCTCGGCTAGTTACAATCAGACGCTGTCAGAACACCGCGCCGTAGCGGTAAAAAATTATCTGGTCAGTCAAGGCATAGAAGACAATCGTCTGAGCGCAGAAGGCCGCGGCGAGAGCAATCCGGTCGTGGTCTGTACCGATAAAAAGCGTGCAGACCTGATCGCTTGCCTGGCACCAAACCGCCGGGTCGAAGTCGAGAACATCACGCTGGAACGCCGTGTGCCATAAATAGTCTACCGCCTGCAGCCTGAGTAAGATGGACCGGAAAAAGCAAGCGTTGCGCCTGAGATGGTGACCACGCTTGTTTTTTTTTGACCATCCGGATCAGACAAAAACCATTGCTGCATATACCAATGCTGGATCGCCAATCAAAAATATTTGACGGCTTGCAGCCATGCTCTGGCGCTACGCTCACTGTCTGATGTTGCATCGGTTTGGCTCAGCTTCCAGGCAATCCCAAGCTGAAGCTCAAGCGCATTGAACATGGCCCAATGTAAGCCAAAACCTATCCCTGACAGATGCCGGCGATTGCCACCAGAGGCAAAGGGCGAGTGATTGATCCTGACCATGCCGGTATCGATGAACCCGCTTATTTGCGGGTTCTGTGCGGCGATGGCCAAGGATGGCAGCGCATAGCGTAGTTCCACTGTGACTAAGCAGCCGTCATCGGCTGCTGCTTCACCCTGGGGATAGGCGCGCACACCATCGGCACCGCCGAGTGAAAATTTTTCTGACGAGTCTAGATTTTTACCCGAGTGCTGTCCACTGATGAGCGCCGATACCGACCACACGTTGCTGACCGGCAGTCTGGCGCGCGCCGCGTAAGTGAGCTTGTCGTAATGACCGTTAGTCCGCGCACTTGCCTCGTCGCTGGCCAGCGCGTCTGGCGTCTGGATATCGACATTGCCGCCGGTGTACGCGATGGAAAAAAGGTAGTCACCATGACGCCATCGGCCGTCACCTGATAACCCGGCCGTGGTCAGCCTGATCTTTTTACTGACAGCGGTCGCCACCGAATCGACACGATCCTGTAATGATTTTTGCTCCAGCGTCAACGCGCCAGTGATAGTGAATATACGTGAGCGAACCAGCGGGTAGCTAGCGAAAATGCTATTGATGCGCGCGTCTCCATTAGCCTGCAATGCGGCAAAGTTTTGTCCTAACTGATAGGTACTGTCAGACCAGGCAGCGCCAGCAAGCAGACCGTTTGATCCAAGCGGCAGGCGGTAGGCCAGGCGCGTAGAGTGCAAAGCTTCATTGCTCGCTTGAATCCTTGCGCTGAGCTGGTCGCCCAGATGCAAGGGACTATTCAGATTCAGCGTGGCACCGGCGAGGTAGGTGCCGGTGTAGCGATTGCCGTAGTTGCTGGCATCGATTCCCCCCGTAACCAAAGGCCCGGCTTGCAAGGATACGATCAGGTCGGACAGACCAACGCTGGCCCCGGGTTGCAATGCGGCATTCACAGCGCCAATTCCCGGTGTCTCGTTGAGCGATAGCAGAGTAGATTCCAGTGCTGCTTCATTGATGATAGTGCCGGGCTTGATTTGCCCTGCCAAACGCTGTGAATGAGGCGCTGCAACCCGTGAGTTATTCTGCAGCACGAGTTGCCCGATCCGGCCCTCCGATACGACGATGTCAAGCGTGCCATTGTGCAGAGTTTGCGCCGGCAGGTAGGCTCGGGCGACCAGATATCCGTGCTCGCGATAATGGCGCGTGATGCGGGCGGCGGCGGCTTGCAGATCTGTCAGCGTCAACTCCCGCCCCTGCCATTGATGTAGCAGCGCTTGCAATGTAGCGGCAGAAAAAACGCTCGATCCGGTGATGTTAAACGTAGTGACGGTGATTTTGGTATCGTCAGATATCTGTGCGGCCGGAGGTTCTGGTGGCAGTACGATAGGAACTGTTTCCCTGGCGGCTGGCGGCGGGGTTGCCTTAGGCCGGTCAAGTTCGCGCAGCACCTGACCGGCATCCGGCCGTGTTGGTGTTTGTGTTTGCGCTCGTGTCGGTACAGACAAGACGACCGCGGTGACAAACCAGGCAACGATGACGAAGCTTGGCGTAGCACGGCTTCTGGTCATCGGCCACTTCAATCTGCAATCGCTCATTTCAATAAGGGCGTGCTGTGTCCTTCATCAATGCTCCAGGTATGAATAAAATCAAAACCGGCATAACTTGCCTGCTGCTTCATCTGCGCACTGCTTAGCCCGGTACCACCATCGCTATGCATTTGATTCGACTTATTCGTATCCCAGTAGCTAAAGCGAATGTTGCCACCGTCGTTAAGCCCGACCAGACCACCGACGTTTGCGCCGGCAGTGACTTTGCCGTTGCTGTAGCTGCTTTTGATGCTGCCAGAGTTGCGCCCGACCAGGCCGCCGGCCGCACCATTTTTCCCTATGACGTTGGCTTTACTGTAAGTGTCTTCAATCGTGCCAGCGTTTTGTCCGATCAGACCACCGGCGATGCTATCAGAACTACGACCGATGACCGTTCCGCTGCTATAGGATTTGTTAACGTTACCCTGATGGTTATCGCCGACCAGCCCACCGACGACGCTGCCGCCGGTGACTGCACCTGTGGCATAGGCGTTGCTGATCGTCCCATAGGTGTATTGGCCGACCAGCCCGCCGATAGAGAAGCCGGTGCCGCTAACCCTTGATGTGCTATGCGCATTTGTGATGTCCACCACGCCGTCCGCCCCGATACCGACCAGACCGCCGACGTTATTGCTACCGCTGACAGCACCGCTGCTGTAGGCGTTGCGAATATTGCCCCAGTCGACGTAGCCGACCAGCCCGCCTGCCACCTGATTTCCTTTGACATCGGCGCTACTGTAGACGTCACTCAGCGCTCCGCCCATATTGCGCCCGACCAGTCCGCCAGTCATCGCGTCTAATCCTGTAACGAGGCCCTTGCTATAGGCATTGGTGATCGTTCCGGCATTAAAATTTCCGCCCACCAGTCCGCCGGTTTGCGATTTTCCTGATACGACACCGACGTGAAACACCTGCGTGAGCGCACCGTTGTTGCTGCCGACCAGACCGCCCGTGTAGGAGTCTCCCTTCACGGCCGAGGTACTGTAGGCATTGCTGATGTTGCCCTGGTCGCTGCTGCCGCCCAGGCCGCCCACCATGCTGCTGCCTGTCACTGACCCCGTGGCATACGCATTGCTGACCCTTGCATACATGAGTTCACCAAACAGGCCACCGATATTGTTGCCGCTGCCCTTTACTATTCCCGTGGCAGACGAATCGCTGACCTCGGCAAAGCCAATGGAACCGACCAGACCACCGACTTTAGCGTCACCGGTAACATTGGCCTTGCTCGATGAATTTCGAATGAAAGTGGACTGTATCGACCCGACCATGCCACCGACCAGGCTACTGCCTGTGACGGTACCGGTGGCAAAGGAGTTATCGATGCCCCCGCCCAAGCGCAAAGCACCCGCCAGACCACCGACATTGCTATTGCCGGTCACTGTACTGCGGCTCCATGAATCGCTGATGTTCCCTTCCGACAGATACCCGGCCAGAGCGCCGACATTGTCTTCAGAACCCTTCACTGTCCCGGTATAAAAGACATGGTTAAGCTTGATTCCCTGCCCAGCTGTACCGACCAGTCCGCCAACATCTCTTTGCCCGCTGATATTGCCGTAGACCAGCCCGAGGTTGCTGATTTTGCCGAATGCCGCACCGAACAAGCCCACCCCGAAGCTCGCCGGACGGTTGATATACAAGCTGTAGATAATGTGATTTTCTCCATCGAACTGGCCATGGAATGCGTTGTTGCTGTTACCGATGGGCATAAAACCAGCGCCGCCGTTCCAGCGTGATGTCACGCTGGCATCAATATCTTTACCCAGCGCATAGTCGCCGCTGAGATTTTTACTCATGTCCTGCAGGCGACTGACATTATTGACCAGCATCCACGCAGTATAGGGACCGTCAATATGAGGTAAAAAATTCACCGGAGCCGCATAGCTGAGCGGGTTGTAGTAAATATCCGTACGGCCACCACCACTGACATTGACTTTGCCAGCAGCACCGAAGAGCACGTTACCGCTAGCGTTAGCGCTGTCATTGGCGCGCAATAGTAAATTTCCGCCCGAGCTGTTCGCCAGGACGGCGTTGATATTGATATCGCGGTAGGCAATCAGTGAGAGCTGGTTAGTACCGGCCCAGGCAACATTGCTGTTAAGCAGAATGTCGCCCGCGTTGCCATTTTGGCCAGCATTGCCAGCATTGCCAGTGTCTATGGGGGACGACAGCGTGCGGACAGTCACATTGCTGACATGTAAACTCTTTGCCAGCATCGTGCCGGAGATATTCTCGCCTTTGTCACTGATGCTGACATCGTTTGACTGGGTGATTACCCAATTGCCGTCCCGCGCCATGGGTGACGCGGTCGTGACAAGCGCCGCCGCACTCGCGGTGACATGCGCCGCCGAGGTTTCAACGTAGCCACCATTACTGCCACTGCCACTGCCGGCAGAGGCATCGAGCTTGCCTGTCAGCCTGACTTGCCCGACTTGCGCGTCACCCAATAAGCGGATGACGCCGGCATGGTTTTGCAAGCTGCGCGCTTCGATGACACCATCATTATTCACCACCGCCCGCGCCAGCAGATCGGCGGCCTTTGCGCTGAGGATGACTTGGCCGCCGTCTGCCCGAATTAACAACTTGTTGTCCGCCAGCGCATTGAGCGCGCCCTTGTCAATGTTATAGCCGACCAGACTGCCATTTTGAAGGACCAGGTTGGTCTGATTCGCCGCGCCAAGTAGTACGGTGCCCAGTCGGGCTGAAATGATGCCTTCGTTCCTTACTTCCGGTGCGAGCAAGGCAATGTATCCGCCGTCTGCTGCATGCAAATTGCCTCGGTTAATGACGGCATTGACCTTGCCGTCATTAAAAAAGCGGTAACGCTTTGCCTGGAAATCCGCCTCGGAAAGTGTGTTGCTTGATGCCACCAGAGCGCCGACGTTGACCTGTGAATCAACGCCAAAAAGAACCCCGTTGGGATTGACAATAAAAATCTGACCATTGGCAGAGAGCCGGCCAAAAATCATACTCGGGTCCTGGCCTAAGACCCGATTGAGCGCGATGGAAGACGGCGAGGGCTGCTTAAATTGCAGAGACTGTCCCGCTCCCACCCCAAAACTTTGCCAGTTGATCGACAGATTTTGAGTGTTTTGCTGCACCGTCATGCTGTTCGCCGTTTGCGCAATGCTGCCGGCGCCTGACACCACCTGGCCAGATTGTGGCAGCACGGCGTAGGAATTACTGCTCAAGGCAATTGTCAGCGTGGCACACAAATAACGGCGGGTGAATCCTGCGGCCTTAGTCCCTGGCCTGCTTGTGAAGCGGGCCAGGCTTAGCGGGCAAATTTCGTCCTGGTTGATCTGCCTTATTTCTCTGTTCGGGATAAAACGGCACTTAGCCGGACGCGCAATAAAACGGTAATAAAAACCCATGACGATTCTCCCAGAATGTGGACCATAACACCCGGCAGAACCGGGTAGACGCATTGCGCTGCACCTGGCAAAAAGTGCCAGGTATCAGATGATCCCGCTGTAAACGTGGTCGATAACCGTCTGCCGACAGACATGTTTTCACGAATGTCGCTTAGTCTTTGATTCTCTTGTGAGGTCGACTGGAGGTTCTGTTATGTCGGTGTTATGTCGGTGTCATCTCGCTGGAAAAGAGTATCGAAGTAGGGCGGCGTCAGGTTTGCGAAAGCGCAAGAGCGGCGATTTCTTTCCATTGACGCCATCGCAGAGACGCGCGCGCAGTACCTGGACCCTTGAGCGGGCATTGCGGCCATGGATAAAATTTTTTCACCGCTCGCACCAACCGGGCTGTCGTCGGGTCGGTGCAGAGGTGATTTGAATTTTTGCTTCTATCCTTGGTCTCTCGTGTCAAAAAACGAGCCTGGCTGCGCTGAGGTATTGAGGGTAGCTGACATTGCACTGATTTCACAGTGGATGGGAATGGGTGCTTCAATACGGTATTGTGAAATTGTAAAATGGTGAAATTTTTACTTTTCTGATATGTTTCCAACTTAACCGCTGGTGAAAAAAAATATGCTTCCAGCATTGAATCCGGCCGTCAGCACTTGCTATTGCCACCGGCTACGTCCAGGCTTGCCAGCCTGACCATGACACCACCACGACCACGACCACGACCAGTAAATATCCATGACAACTTCTGCTTTCGAGCGCTCGCCGCAGCGCTATGCGCGTCTGGGTGGTTTTTTGTATCTGGCCATCATCCGAATGAAAAACAGTGGGCGCAGCGGGTAAAATTGCTCGATGGTCACGCCGCATCGAGCTAGTGACGCCCGGGCTTCGCCTTGCGCGGGCTGCTTGTATCAATACCTGACGAGCTTGATTGAGGATTAATCGGGGGCGAGTTTTTAGCCTGATTCCGCCATCAAAAAATCACAGAGTGCTCAAAAAAAGTCCAACTCAATAAAGATGGTTTTTTTGAACGGCTTCCATGCGTTAAAAAATTTATACTGTCTTAAATTGACGACGTCAATTGACGGGAGAAAAGCTATTCCCGTTCAATCACATGGCAAACCACGGTCGTGTCTGTACTGGCCTTGATGTCGCTTTGAAAAAACTGATTGCTTCTATCCTGGTCTTTGGTCCGGGAGTACGCGGGCTACTCTGGTAGATACTCTGGCATGCCTTTTTAATAAGTATCCGGCGAGGCCAGGAAACGTGATCTATATCAAATGAGATTTTCTTTTTCTGTCTAGGCTGACATTCAGCGCGTATTTCTGTCACAAAAATAGTGACGAAGAGAATGTCGCATTTGTTTAAAAAATGATGCCAGTCCATTAGCCTGCATCATTAATGATGTCTTTTTGGATATTAAATATAAGCGTGGTCGTAAACACGCAGAAGACTGGCGTAGAGACATTCGCCGGCTGCATACTGCGCTGACCTGGTGGCCATTGGGTTCGGGGGGGCACGCCCGGCGTAGTGCGTGCTCTGGGCGTGAGTGTCAATTCGCGGAAATTGAAAACAACTATTTTGACAGGTCGCGTATGGAGCAAACTGCGGAAATACATCAACCGTTAGCAAATGCCGTCGATGTTGAGAAGGAGATACAAAACGATGTTGAGAAATATGATGTTGAGAATTATGATATTGAGCTGTATAAAAATTACATCCCTCTGTATGTAGAAAAGGACCTTGATCATTTGTATGAAAGTATTTATTCATCAATGACCTATATCAAAACTCTCGGTTCCATCGAAAATTTGTCCGTGTACGAGGTTAAACAAGGCGGCAGCGCCATCACAATTTTAGTCTTTCGGCATAACAAAGGCCGGGTGGACGTCATGAATGAACTTATTCAAATCGACGCCACAGAAATTACGCGCTTTGTAGGCTATATGTTTTCCAGGTTCAAGCATGTCAAGCTGATTTCGTTTCATGCAATTCAGCTAGGTAAAGGCCATATTTCTTTTCCACATTACGCCTGCCATCAGCTCGAAGATGTTGTCGTCAGTTTGCCTCAAAGCATAGAAAGCTACCTGGCGATGCTAGGAAGCGCGACGCGTAAGACGATCAGAAAATACCAGAAAAAAGTTAAAAACGATTTTCCATCCTATGATTTTCAGGTGTTCACCAACGAAGACATTGATGCACGGACGATCACGGAGATTTTTGCGCTGAAGAGTGCACGCATGCGTAGCAAGAATCAAGTGTTTGTTCTTCGTGAAGAAGAAATCGAGCAGACTTTACATCTCGTAAAACAATGCGGATTGGTTGCCGTCATTTTGATCGACGGCCGAATCTGTGCAGGATCAATCAGCTATCGGGTCGGCAGTAATTATTTTTTGAAAGTCAGTACACATGATCCAAAATTCAACGGCCATAGGCTAGGCACGCTCAGCTGCTTCCTTACCATCTGCGAGTGCATTAAGCGCGGCGGTAAAGAGTGCCATTTGTTGTGGGGGCTTTCAGAATATAAGTTTAGATTTTTAGGAATACAGCGCGCAATTTTGACAATGTGACTGTGTACCGGTCGAAAATCCAGCTACTGGCCAACGCCAGTATTGCATTAAGCATGATGTTCCAAGGCCTCATTCGAAAGTTGAAAACATGGCCTTATGCGTGCCGCATACAAAAATTTTTGCGGATATTTTCGACGCGAATCGAACCAGAGTGATATTTTTATAAATTGGATTGAACTGTCAAGCAGCGTGTAATTTCGTCCGATGGACAGCGCGCGTATTTTCCAGTTTTGATGGTAGCAATACCTGTGCTGCATACGGGGAAATGATGCACTTTACAGGTCGTTGATTTTTACAAAAACTGGAAAATTCATGGCGCGTTTGACAAGTCAGGGAGTTTAACCGCGATGACGGACGTTCTGTGACGGCGGTATCAAGCGTCGAAGTTATACTTTTTTTGCGTCTGTCATATTTGTACGATAGCGCACAGACGATTTATCTGTCAAACTTTTATATTGTGGCTACTGGCGCTTTTTTGAAGCCGAAAATGCATAGCGCGCAGATGATAGGGAAAGATAAGTGAATTAAGGTAAGTTTAAATGACATTTCTGAAGCCACAGAAATTCTTTCTCTTGTAGACATTGGCCGATGCCACTCTTGATTGTATAAACATGCAAAATAATGGCGCCTCACATCATGGTGTAGTCGTCTCTGTACGCGGCAGTGTCGTTGATATTTGTTTCGATGCACAGCTGCCGCCAATTCATACGATGCTGCGCGCGGGTAATGACCAGCAAATTATCATTGAGGTATTGACGCAGCGCGATGCACGCCATGTGCGCGGCATCGCATTAACGTCTACCCAAGGTCTCGCGCGCGGCATGGCGGTTGAGAACACGGGAGGACCCTTAAAAGTACCGGTTGGCAAAGCCATTTTATCCCGCATGTTTGATGTATTCGGCAATGCTATCGATCGCCAAGGTCCGTTGTCAGATGTTGAGTGGCGTTCTGTCCATCGGTCGCCGCCACCGTTGTCGCGGCGTTCCACACATACTGAAATTTTCGAAACAGGCATCAAGGTCATCGATGTGCTGATGCCGCTGGAACGTGGTGGTAAGGCGGGTCTGTTCGGCGGTGCGGGGGTGGGGAAAACAGTGTTGCTCACTGAAATGATTCACAACATGGTCGGCAATCAGAAAGGCGTGAGCATTTTTTGTGGTATCGGGGAGCGTTGCCGCGAGGGTCAGGAACTGCATCACGATATGAAAGAAGCGGGTGTATTGCCCAACATGGTCATGGTTTTTGGCCAGATGAACGAGCCGCCGGGAGCGCGTTTTCGTGTGGGCCACGCAGCGTTGACGATGGCTGAATATTTCCGCGATGATGAGCATCGTGATGTGCTGTTATTGATCGACAATATTTTTCGCTTCATTCAGGCGGGTATGGAAGTATCCGGCCTGATGGGGCAGATGCCGTCGCGCTTGGGCTATCAGCCTACGATGGGTACCGAGTTATCGGGATTGGAGGAGCGCATTGCCAACACCGATACCGGCGCCATCACTTCGATCCAGGCAGTGTATGTGCCGGCTGATGATTTTACCGATCCGGCGGCGGTGCATACCTTTGCGCATTTGTCTGCCTCTATTGTACTGTCGCGCAAGCGTGCCAGCGAAGGGCTTTTTCCTGCGATTGATCCACTGCAATCGAGTTCTAAAATGGCTACGCCGGGTATTGTCGGCGAGCGGCATTACCGCCTGGCGCAGGAAATCCGACGTACGCTTGCCCAATACGCCGAACTTAAGGACATCATCGCCATGCTCGGCCTGGAGCAATTGTCGCCCGAGGACCGCAACGTGGTCGCGCGCGCGCGCCGGCTTGAGCGTTTTCTGACGCAACCTTTTTTTACGACCGAGCAGTTCACCGGACTCACGGGAAAACTTGTCAGTCTTAAAGATGCATTAGATGGCTGCGAACGAATTTTGCGCGACGAGTTCAAGGACTATCCCGAAAGCGCACTGTATATGATAGGCGCCATCGGCGAGGCCAAGGAAAAAATGCAATCGGCCCAACCCGTTGCGGCGGACAAAGCCAAGTCCGCGCCAGGGTCGACGCTCAGCGCCCGATCGCAAGTCGAACCGCAAGTCAAACCGCAAGTCAAACCGCAGGTCGAAACGGCAAGCAACGCACATGAACCTTAAGATTCTTTTACCCTTTCAAATCTTCGCTGACAAGAGCGGTGTGTCGCGCATTGTGGCGGAAACGAGCGGAGGTTCGTTCGGACTTCTGCCACACCGGCGCGACTGCGTTGCGGCACTCGCGCCCGGGATTTTTACCTATGAAACAGAAGCCGATGGTGAAGTCTTCGTGGCCATCGATGAAGGCGTGCTGATCAAGGCCGGGCTGGAGGTATTGGTGTCGGTACGGCGGGCGATTGGTGGCATGGATCTGGATAAATTGCATGCTGCAGTGGAACAAGAATTTTTAGCGCTGAACGATCAGGAACAACAGGTGCGCTCAGTCATGGCAAAGCTGGAATCCGGATTTTTACATCGCTTCGCGCGCTTTCAACATGAATGATGACCTCTCCCGAAAGGCAGCCAAAGACGCCGCAAGCTTAGCCGGACAGGTGGGCGCGAAGGCGCATCGTAAGCTCAAGGCGCGGCGTAGCACGCAGGGGGTCTGGTTCGGCTTGGGTATGATGGGCTTGATTGGCTGGTCAGTGGTGGTGCCGACACTGCTCGGCGCGGCGCTCGGTATCTGGCTCGACAAGGTCCATCCGGGTAAGCATGGATGGACCCTGGCGTTACTGATGGCGGGACTGGTCATCGGTTGTTTCAATGCATGGCATTGGGTTGCTAAGGAAGATCGCGCAATGCGCGATGCGCAGAAAGATGACGATGCGGGAGATACGCAATGACTGAATTATTGATACAGGTGCTGGCCTGGCTGGCGGGCGGCTTGCTGGGGGCTTTATTCTACGGTGGTCTGTGGTGGACGGTAAAAATGAGCGTGAGTTCGCAACGGCCGGCGCAATTATTCCTCATCAGTGTACTGCTGCGCATGAGCATCGCGCTGTCTGGATTCTACTTTATCGGTGGCGGTCAATGGCAACGTCTGCTGCTTTGTCTGCTTGGCTTTGTCATGGCGCGTGTCGCAGTGACCCGGCTGACGCGCGTAGCTGAATTGGAAGAACCCGATTCGACACAGGCGGCCACTCATGCATCTTAGCCCGGACGAGATAATTATCTGGCAGTATGGCTTTGTCAAACTTAACGCAACCATCGTTTTTACATGGGCCCTGATGTTGATGATGGTGATTGGATCGGCATTGATCACGCACCCGCTATCAAAAGATCTGCATCGTTCGCGCTGGCAGAATCTGCTGGAAATTATCGTTACGATGATTTTGGATCAAATTGAAGACGTCGGCCTGCGGCATCCGGAAAGGTATCTTAGTTTTCTAGGGACCTTGTTTCTGTTTGTCGCTACCGCTACCTTGTGCACTATCATTCCAGGCTACGAACCGCCGACCGGTTCCTTGTCGACGACTGCCGCGCTCGCGCTCTGCGTGCTTGTGGCAGTGCCATTTTTCGGCATCGCTCAGCAAGGTCTGCGGGGCTACCTCCGATCCTACGCAGAGCCGACCCTGATTATGTTGCCGTTTAATATTATTAGCGAAATCTCGCGCACGATGGCGCTGGCCGTGCGCCTGTTCGGCAACATGATGAGTGGTGCAATGATCATCGCTATTTTGTTAACCATTACCCCTTTTCTGTTTCCGATCGTAATGACGGCGCTTGGCTTGCTGACTGGCATGGTACAGGCTTATATTTTTAGCATTCTCGCTGCGGTGTATATCGCAGCCGCCACGAGCACCCGCGAGCCATCGGCAGATCAGGCAGCCGTAACCTCCAATAACAACGAAGCAAACTAAGGAAACAATATGGATAGTATGACGATTGTCGCAGTGGCATCGATAGTGATGGCCGGTCTTACCACCGGCTTCGGTTGCCTTGGGCCGGCTCTGGCGGAAGGGCGGGCCGTCGCAACGGCGCTCACGGCATTGGCGCAGCAGCCTGATGCGTCTGCCACCATTACGCGGACCCTGTTCGTTGGCCTGGCGATGATCGAATCGACGGCAATTTACTGCTTTGTAGTGTCCATGATTCTCATTTTCGCCAATCCGTTCTGGAACCATCTGATCACGCAAACGGCAGGAAAATGATCAATGTTAATTGACTGGTTTACTGTCGGTGCGCAAGTGCTCAACTTTGCCGTTCTGGTTTGGTTGATGAAGCGTTTTCTGTACCAGCCCATCCTCGACGCTATCGATGCGCGGGAAAAATTGATCGCTTCTGAACTTGCTGATGCCGGAGCAAAACAAACCGAAGCGAAAAAAGAACGCGACGAATTTCAAATGAAAAATAGCGTAATTGATGGCCAACGGGCGGCTTTGCTACTTCAAGCCACGGAGGCGGCCAAGGCCGAACGGGAACGTCTGATCGAACAGGCGCGTCAGGCCGCCGATGCTGTGCGTGCCAAGCGCGACGAATCGCTACGTAATGACACGCGCAATTTGCATCAAGCTATTAGCCGCCGCGCTGAACACGAAATCATGGCCATTGCCCGCAAGGTGCTAACCGATCTCGCCGCGACTAGTCTGGAGGGGCGCATGGTCGAGATCTTTATTGATCGTGTGCAAGCAATGGACGGCATAACGAAGGAGGGCGGGGTGGCGGCGTTCAAGTCAGTTTCCAGTCCTGCGCTGGTGCGCAGCGCGTTTGAACTGACGGCCGAACAACGCGCTGCGATACTGCAGGCGATTAACGAAACCTTCGCGATAGATACTGAGCTAGTCTTTGAAACTGCGCCTGAGCTGATTTGCGGAATCGAACTTAGCGCGAATGGACAAAAAGTGGCATGGAGCATTGCGGACTATCTGTTGTCGCTGGAACAAAGCATCACTGAAGTCTTGAAGAAAAACGACACGCCGGTACCCACCGCCGGGCTAAAACCGGAGAATAAATCTGAATCCATACGTCAGGACGCGACCGCTGAGAAGAGTCAATGACAATGGAAACAGAAAGCCTAGACAGCGTTTTTGATCACACCTTCGCCGGCATTGCGCAAGCGCGAGAAGCGTTCAAGCCGCAATTGACGCTCAGAGAGGTCGGCACGGTCACCAGTGTCGCCACAGGTATCGCCAAAGTGTCGGGCTTGCCAGGTGTGGGTTCCGACGAATTGCTGAAGTTCCCCGGCGGTGTCTTTGGCATCGCGTTTAATGTCGACGAAGACGAAATCGGTGTTGTGCTGCTTGGTGATTACTGGAATCTGCACGCAGGTGATGAAGTCGAACGCACTGGTCGCGTGATGGACGTGGCGGTGGGTGACGGTTTACTGGGGCGTGTGATCGATCCGCTTGGCAGGCCCCTCGACGGCAATGGCAGGGTCGACACAGACACACGTCTGCCGATCGAACGCCCGGCAGCGGCGATCATGGACCGCGCGCCCGTCACCGAACCGCTCCAGACCGGCATCAAGGTCATCGATGCGATCATTCCTATCGGTCGCGGCCAGCGCGAGCTGATTTTAGGCGACCGGCAAACCGGGAAAACCGCGATTGCGCTCGATACTATCCTCAATCAGCGCGATCAGAATGTCGTGTGCGTGTATTGCGCCATCGGCCAGCGTGCGTCTGCTGTGGCGAAGGCTGTTGCCATCTTGCGCGAAAAAGGCGCCCTGGAGTATACCGTGGTGGTGGTTACCGAGGGCAACGATCCGCCCGGCCTCACTTATATTGCGCCTTACGCAGCGACCAGCATTGCGGAGTATTTCATGGAAGCCGGTCGCGACGTATTGATTGTCTACGACGACCTGACGCAACATGCGCGTGCCTACCGCGAATTGTCGTTGCTGTTGCGTCGGCCTCCCGGTCGTGAAGCATTTCCTGGTGATATTTTTTACATTCACTCGCGCTTACTCGAACGCTCCACGCATTTATGTCAGGAACGCGGCAGCGGGTCGCTTACCGCCTTGCCCGTTATCGAGACTGAGGCACAAAATATTTCTGCCTATATTCCGACCAACCTGATTTCCATCACGGACGGGCAAATCTACTTGTCACCATCGCTATTTGAGCTCGGTATATTGCCAGCGATTGATGTCGGCAAATCTGTTTCCCGCGTCGGCGGTAAGGCGCAACGGGCAAGTTACCGGTCGGTGACGGGCGACCTCAAGCTCAGCTACGCGCAGTTTGAGGAGCTGGAAACTTTTTCCCGCTTCGGCGCCCGACTAGATGAAGGCAGTCGCAAGACTATCCAACATGGGCGGCGTATCCGCGCCTGTCTCAAACAGCCGGAATTTGCACCGGTGCCGGTGGCCGCGCAAATTGCCGTCGTGCAGGCATTGAGTGCTGGCCTGTTCGATACGGTGCCACTCGACTTGATGAGCGAGGCGGAGCGCGCCGTACACGACGCGGCGGCGAACATCCCGCAAGAAGTGCGGGCGCGATTTAACAGCACCGAAAAATTAAATGACGAAGACCGTCAAACGATTACCGGCATCGCCCGCGATGCTCTGGCGGCTTTCCAGCGTGCGCCGGACGTCAAGGCGCAGAACGCACCGGTTAAGGGGACGCCATGAGCGACAGCATGGCCAGCCTGCGCCGCAAGATCGACAGTGCCAGTGATCTCCAGTCCGTCGTCCGGACTATGAAAGCCATGGCAGCATCGAGTATCGGTCAGTACGAACAATCGGTACGCGCCCTGGCCGACTATTACCGCACTATAGAACAGGGGCTGGGTGCCTGCTTTCGTGAAAGCGGACGGGCGATTGCGCGGGGCGGCAAGCAAACAGTCGATGAGATGGCCGGCATGGACACGATTAAGGTCGTGGTGTTCGGTTCTGACCAGGGCTTGGTGGGCCAGTTTAATGATGTAATCGCCGATTTCGCGCTCAAGACACTTAGTGCGTTGCCCGGCAAACCCCGGGTCTGGGCTGTTGGTGAGCGTGTTCATGCGCGGCTGGCGGACGCCGGCCTGCCATTGATGGGGTGTTTCGCCGTGCCAAATTCCGTCAAGGCCATCGCTCTGTTGGTCGGGCAGATTCAAATCGACAGCGAAGCGCAGCAAGAAAGAGGTGAGAACGCACGATTTTATGTCTTTCACAACCGTCCTGAGTCAGGCGGGCTGTACCAGCCGGTCAGTCAGCGCCTGTTGCCATTGGACGTGCAATGGCAGAGAAATCTGGCCGGCATCCGCTGGCCGACAAGCATCCTGCCCGAGATCATAGGGGCCGGCGCCGATGTTGGCATTGCCACGCTGCGCGCGCTCATTCGTGAATATCTATATATCTCACTTTTTAGGGCTTGCGCCGAATCACTCGCGAGCGAAAATGCGAGCCGGCTGGCAGCGATGGAGCGCGCCGATAAAAATATCGATGAGTTGCTGGAGAATCTGCATGGAACATTCCATCGCCTGCGTCAGACCTCGATCGATGAAGAACTGTTCGATGTGATTTCCGGCTATGAGTCGTTGGGAAAAGAAAAGCACGTGTAAGTCAGAAGCCGGCAGTTGCAGAACGTGAGGGGCGCTGATGATAGGCTCCTGGTTTTTCATTCAGTAGGCTCTAAAAGCAAATGCAACTCGACTCGCCGCGGGGTGGACTTGCCGGTCTTATCAGTACCTGATTTTTAGCGGTTTTCCAAAATATTTTTTTACATTACATTTGGAATTAAACGCTTATGAATTTTAGCCAGGTGTTGCTGTTGGCTCTTGCGAACGTCGTCGCTAAAATGCCAAAACTCACACAGACTTGACCGTAATTGCCAGCTAACGACCAGCTAACGACCAGCTAACGACCAGCTAACGACCAGCTAACGAGATGTCTTTCGTCCTATCCTGCCCCCGGTTGATACCGCCGCTTTCTGAGCTTCACTGACAAAACTCAGGACGACGGCATCGGTTTTGGTTCTTGCCTTGAACCAGTTCTCTACTCTGACTTTATCGCTTGCAGAAAATGGCTTCGCCGACTTCACGCTCAATTGAATTAGCTGCTTTTTTGTTGAGTCGGAAAGTAACTCAATCCCTTCGCTGACGACTATCGATGTCACCACCGGATACTGTGCGCGCAGCTCCGCAAAAATATCATTCGCTTTTGCGAATATGGCATTTTTCGTAGAAAGCTCTTGCTGCAATTTTTTAACCTGCTCATCTTTTTGGCGAAGCGCTTCTTGTCCATTCAAATACAAGTCGCTTAGCAAACTTGACTTCAAGGCGATGACATCCACTTTGTTATCGCCAGTTTGATGAATGATAATTTTTGTACCGTCCAGGCGCGCAACTTCTAGCCGCCCTTCTATGTTCTGTAACGTCGATTGACTTAGCGGAAGACCAATCAAGGCTAACTCTATCGTGCGCGTTATTGGATTAATTGTTGAGCTAGCGACCTGCGTTTCCTTTAAAGCAAATTCTTGTGCAATAAACTTTTTTGCGTTTGACTTGAAAACTTCATCCTTCACCAGCGTGACTGCAAAGTAAGTGCTCGGAATGGCAGTTCCAAGCGCGATGATCAGCAAAGACAGCTTGACTCGTCTTTCCACCTTAGCATCAGCGAATCCATGTCGCTTGAGTCTTAATATGCGAATTCCAATGACTGTTGCCAAGCCAATGAAAACACAGTTGATCGTATACAAATAGAGTGCGCCACCGACAAAGTTCCATTGTCCTGTCGCGACTCCAAATCCGGCCGTACACACGGGTGGCATCAATGCAGTGGCAATAGCGACGCCGGGAATGACGTTAGACTTTTCTCGCCGGGTTACACCTACGATCCCGGCCAAACCGCCGAACAACGCAATGAGCACGTCCCAGACTGTAGGCGTTGTGCGTGCCAATAATTCCGACTGGGCGTCCTGGAGAGGCGAAACTGAGAAATACAGGGCCGATACGATCAAACTAATGAGTGTTGCGATACCGAGATTAAAGAGCGCCCGTTTCACCAAATCAAAGTCATAAACAGCAACACCAAGACCCGCACCCATAATCGGCCCCATCAGCGGTGAGATCAGCATGGCACCAATAATTACCGCGGTAGAGTTGACGTTTAAGCCGACCGAAGCCACAAAAATGGCGAATATGAGTATCCAGGGGGTTGCCCCTGAGAGCTCAACGCTATCGCGGATGCGGCGCTCGATATCAATATCTTCTGCTTTATCGGTAAATAAACTGAAGCGGGCCGCCAGGGAGTATCTTAACCGGCCGACTGCCGGGGACGTTGAGTTTGCATTTTGCTGCGCATTGATCATCTTTGTTCCTTAATGACGATTCGTGCCAATAGACTTTTCGATAACCCGGCCTATCGTTAGCCCCTGTATAAGCATCGAGAAAATGACTACGCCATAGGTCAGAGCAAGAATCACGTTTCGCGATGGACCGGCGGGCAGAGACAGTGCCAGGGCAACAGAAATACCTCCGCGCAGCCCGCCCCAAGTCAGCACCTTCCAAGCTCCAGCCGGTAGCTGCATTCTTCGTTCTGTCAAGCTGACGGGTAATCCTACAGTCAGCCACCGGGCGAAGCTGGTGATGGCAATCACGGCGACACTCAGTCCAAACAGGCGCCAGGACAGAGACAATAAAATGATTTCCAGTCCCAGAAGCACAAACAGCACGGCATTCAAGATTTCATCGATTAATTCCCAAAACAGGTCAATATGATGGCGTGTGGTATCAGACATGGCGGTATCTCTGCCATGATTACCAATCAACAAGCCGCTTACCACCATTGCCAGAGGCCCGGAGACATGCAATTTGGCCGCCAGCAGATAACCACCCAATACACCGGCAAGCGTTAGTAATACCTCAACATTGTAATTGTCAATGCTGCGCAGCATGTAGTAAAGCAAGCCCCCCAACGCCAGACCAAGCATTAGGCCACCGCCCACTTCGTGCACCACTAGCCACGAGATTTCAGTCGCATTCGGGGTACTTCCTTTGCTTGCGATACCCAGTAAGATTGCAAATAACACGACGCTTACGCCGTCGTTGAAAAGCGACTCCCCGGCGATTACCACATTTAAGCTGTCTGGCGCCTTGTACTGCTTTAGCACGCCTTGTACAGCGACCGGATCGGTTGGGGAGATGAGCGCGCCGAATACCATGCAGTACCAAAACGATGTGCTGATGCCAGCGGCGTGCAGCATATAGTAGGTAAATACGCCTATGATTACCGTTGACAACAAGGTGCCAACTACAGCCAGACCAAAAATCGGCCATTTATAGCTGCGCAACTGACTAATATCAACATGAAGTGCACCTGCGAAAAGCAGCATGGACAGCATCCCGTCCATGACAACGGTTGAAAAATCAATGCCGCGCAGAAATGCTATGGTAGGTACAGAAATATCACTCAAACCCAATTTTTGCATACCGACAAGGGACAGCGAGATCAGCATGGCAATGGACATTACACCAATGGTTCCGGGCAAACCAACCCAGCGGTGGTTGATGTATGCAAGTAACGCTGTAATGCAAAGGCAAATGACGGCGACTTCAAACATGGCTATCCTTATTTGGGCTCAGGCCCGAGGGCATAATTTCAGGTGCAGTCGCTTGCAGCTGAATACGATGCGGTGCGAGCGGAATGGTTTTCAGCGGCATTTCAACATTGGCGGCCGCAAGCGCCTTAACTAAGGCTTTCGCTCAGATCAAACCGTTTTAGCTCATTGCACATTGCTTTTCATAAGGTAGTTAAAAATAACATATACATCGACCGACTATATTCAGGTATAGAAGCGATATTTTGGGGAAAATTTTTTATTTATATTCTCCATAAATAACATTAATCCAGAATCACTCGCTTGCTTGTCCATACGGGTGAAATCTGTGCGGAGGTACGAAAAAACACTCCTTGCTTAACAAAGGAGTGTTTTTGTTCTGATACTGCAACTATTCACGCTAATTATAGTCGTAAACTTCCAGCTAGTATTCGCGCGGGTTTCTACGCATTCATAATTTTTCTACATATTTTAAAGTCGTAAACTCGAAACCTAAACGTAACTATATTTTAAAAATACTCGCATTAAAGTCGTAAACCACGCCATCCGTCATCCTGTGCGCACAGGAAAGAAATCAAATCAAGTTATCACACGCTGACCACCAAGGGCCAACCGTGACGCGTGCTTAATTGCTTCCAGAACCGCAACTAAAGTTTTCGTCTTACCAGAACCCGCTCCGGCGAATAACATAAAACTTTTGGGTTTCGCAAAATCCAAATAGCCATAAATTATTTCATCAAGTGGATCGCTCCAAACTAGCTCTTCCATCATTCCACTCCCTTCAAATCTGCGACAAGGATCGCTTCTGGGGTAATGTCCACGCTCGCAATCTCAAGCTGAATTTGCAGCCAAGTGCAGCTAAAAATGTTTGCATAACACCTTGCGCCTTTGGTTTGAAAGAAAACTC
>JBBQNW010000004.1:0-46144 GCA_038330335.1 Burkholderiales bacterium
GGGGTGCCGATGTTTAATCGACTGGTGGAAATGGAGATCGGTACCACCAAGATCGTTCCCGCGCTGGCGGAATCATGGGAAGTTTCTCCTGATGGCCTAAGTTATACCTTCAAACTACGCAAAGGCGTTAAGTTTCATAGCAATGCCAAGTTTAAGCCTGGTCGTGATCTCAATGCCGACGATGTCGTGTTTAGTTACAATCGCATGGCCGATACGGCGCACCCTTTCCATAAAGTCAGCCCTGGCCAGACCTACGCTTACTTCGAAGACATGGGCATGGGGAAAATCGTGGATAGGCTGGAAAAAGTTGATGCGATGACGGTACGCTTTAAGCTTAAGCATACGGAAGCCCCGTTTCTGGCAAACTTGACGATGGATTTTATGTCGGTGCATTCGGCAGAATACGCCGACAAAATGATGGCGGCAGGAACTCCGGAAACCATAGATAAGGAAGTCATCGGCACTGGCGCCTTCCAGTTTGTTTCTTATCAAAAAGATGCCATTATCAGATACAAAGCCTTCGACCAGTATTGGGAAGGTCGCCCAAAGATCGACAATTTAATTTACGCGATCACACCCGATGCCTCGGTGCGCTACGCAAAATTAAAAGCGGGCGAATGCCATATCATGGCGCTGCCTAAGCCGGCGGATATCGAATTGATGAAGAAAGACCCGAACATCAAACTACTGACACAAGAAGGTTTAAACGTCGGCTATATTTCTTTTAATGTAGAAAAAAAACCTTTCGATAACAAGCTGGTGCGTCAGGCCTTGAACATGGCTGTCGATAAAGCATCTATTTTGAAATCGGTCTATGCAGGTGCCGGGCAGATGGCAAAAAATCCGATTCCGCCAACCATGTGGTCATACAATGACAAGATTCAGGATTACCCCTTCAATATTGCCAAGGCAAAAGAGCTATTGAGTAAAGCGGGTTACCCCAACGGGGTAGAAATCGATTTATGGTATCTGCCGGTCAGCCGTCCTTACAACCCTGATGGCAAACGCATGGCTGAGTTAATTCAGGCGGACTGGGCGAAAATTGGCGTCAAAGCCAAGCTGGTGACCTTTGAATGGACCGAATACAAAAAACGCAGCAAGACTGGCGAACAACCGGCAATGATGTTTGGCTGGTCCGGTGATAATGGTGATCCTGATAATTTTTTCGCAACGATTCTGGGTTGCGATGCCGTCAAAGGTGGCGGAAATACCGCGCGCTGGTGCAATAAGGAATTTGAAGACCTGATCCAGAAGGCCAAAGCCACGCCAAAACAAGCAGAGCGCAGCAAGTTTTATGAAAAAGCGCAAGAAATTACGCATGAAGAAGCACCATGGATAACGCTGGCTCACTCGATTCGTTTTGCGCCGGTTCGCAAGGAAGTCATCGGTTTCAAAATGGACTCGACGGCGCATAGTTATTTCAAAAAAGTTGATTTAGCGAAGTAAATATCTAGCCACTTGGCTAGAACGGTTTTTGTCATCAGAAAAACTGGCGCCACATTTTTTCACATCGACAGCAAGCCTCTTTTTCTACAAAACCAGGCTTGCTACCGAAACATTCGCATTAATTTATAGCACTTTGGGGTACCTGAATGCTGGGTTTTATCTTACGCCGGCTAGGTCTTGTGATACCGACCTTCCTGGGCATTACTGTTTTAGTTTTTTCGCTGATTCATCTGATCCCTGGCAATGCAGTCGAAGCGATGTCGGGAGAGCGTGGCATGGACGCCGAACGGTATGCCCGCTTGATGCATCAATTTGGCTTGGATAAACCGCTGTATCAACAATATTTTGATTATCTTGGCAGAGTGCTTACCGGCGATCTGGGGCATTCGATCATTACCCAGGAGTTAGTCTCTAAAGAGTTCTTTACCCTCTTCCCCGCCACATTGGAATTGTCCTTGTGCGCCATGCTCTTCGCCATTATTCTGGGCTTGCCGGCGGGGATTTTAGCAGCGCTGAAACGCAACACTTTCCTTGATTATTCTGTCATGGGGGCATCGCTTACCGGGTATTCCATGCCCATATTCTGGTGGGCTTTATTACTGATCCTGATGTTTTCGGTAACCTTGGGATGGACACCGGTTTCCGGTCGCATCGATATTTTGTTTGATCTGCCACCTGTCACCGGCTTTATGCTGATCGACAGCGTGCTCGCCAAAGAAGACGGCGCATTTAACTCGGCAGTGATGCACCTGATATTGCCAACAATTGCGCTGGGCACCATACCATTGGCGGTTATTGCCCGTATGACGCGCTCTGCCATGCTCGAAGTGCTGCGGGAGGATTACGTCCGCACAGCACGCGCCAAAGGCTTGTCATGGATGCGCGTGGTCTGGGTGCACGCCTTACGGAATGCCTTGATACCAGTGGTAACAGTTATCGGCATGCAGGTCGGCACCTTGCTGGCCGGTGCGATTCTGACCGAAACGATTTTTTCCTGGCCAGGCATAGGAAAGTGGATGATAGAGGCGATCCAGCGCCGCGACTACCCGACCGTGCAAGGAGGTATCTTGCTAGTAGCCACAATTGTGATTACAGTCAATCTGACTGTAGACCTGTTGTACGGAGTGATTAATCCGCGCATCAGGCACTGACGCAACCCAGACGCGTAAAGTAGAAACCAATGCAAGCTTACCCCATGGGCAACGTTTAACACCCAAGATTGACTATCAGTGATTGAGTAATATGCGCCAGATTTCTTTCTCTAACACGATTCCCGAACCGCTGATATCAGCAGCGAATCCGCCCCACCCAGTGCTGGAATTTTGGCATTATTTCAAACAAAACCGCGGCGCAGTCATCGGCTTGATGATAGTCGCGCTACTGTGTCTGAGCGCAGTGTTCGCTGACCTGATTGCCCCGCACTCGCC
Organism: Burkholderiales bacterium; assembly: GCA_038330335.1. Classification (GTDB taxonomy): domain Bacteria; phylum Pseudomonadota; class Gammaproteobacteria; order Burkholderiales; family Burkholderiaceae_D; genus Undibacterium. Next base: position 2,874 of record JBBQNW010000004.1, read on the forward strand.
GATAGAGCAATATCGTGACGCCACGCTGACACCGCCAGTTTGGCAAAATGGGGGCAGCAGTAAATTTATATTGGGTACCGATCCGGTTGGCCGCGATATTTTATCAAGACTAATTCATGGTTCGCGTTTATCGCTGATGATAGGCCTGGTGTCCGTGTCTTTATCCATGAGTGTTGGTGTTTTTTTAGGCCTGGTCGCTGGTTTTTCACACAGTTGGAACAGTAAGACAGCACGTTCGCTGGAATTTATTATCTTGCGCGTCATGGATATTTTACAAGCCCTGCCCAGTCTATTACTGGCCATTGCAGTGGTGGCGATTCTCGGGCCTGGCCTGATGAACGCCATGTATGCCATCGCGATTGTGCTGATGCCCTCCTACGCCCGGCTAACACGGGCGGCGGTGAGCGGCGAATTGGGCAAAGATTATGTGAACGCTTCACGCATCGCGGGAGCCGGCACATTTCGTCTCATGTTTAATTGCGTTCTGCCCAATTGTGCCGCCCCTATCATTGTGCAGGCGACCCTGGGTTTTTCTGCCGCCATTCTGGATGCTGCGGCACTTGGTTTCCTAGGCTTGGGCGCCCAGCCGCCCACACCGGAATGGGGCTCGATGTTAGCTAGTGCCATGGAATTTATCCAAAGCGCCTGGTGGGTCGTGAGCTTTCCGGGGCTGGCCATCTTATTTTCCGTTCTGGCATTTAACTTGATGGGTGACGGTTTGCGCGACGCCCTTGATCCCAAGCTAAAACGATAAAAACACGCAAATGACATCGATGACAACAACTTTATTAGAGATAAAAAATTTACGAGTGCATTTTGGCTCGGAAACTCAGCCTTTCATCGCCGTCGATGGCGTCGATCTGCACATCGAAGCGGGTGGCATCGTCGGCATTGTGGGTGAATCAGGTTCCGGAAAAAGTGTCACTTCGCTGGCATTAATGGGCTTGATTGATTACCCAGGGCGGGTGAGCGCCGACCGCATGGCGTTTGATGGCCGTGATTTACTGGCAATGAAAGACAAACAGCGCCGCAGTTTGCTTGGCAAAGACATAGCGATGATCTTCCAGGATCCGATGACAAGCCTGAACCCCTGCTACACCGTGGCCTTTCAATTAATGGAGACCTTACGTCTGCACCAGGGCGGATCCGAGAAAGAACTACGTGCGAAAGCGCTGGCATTGCTAGCGCAAGTTGATATCCCTGACCCAGAACGTCGCATGGACGCTTACCCGCATCAACTTTCCGGCGGGATGAGCCAGCGGGTGATGGTCGCCATTGCCATTGCCTGCAATCCACGCTTACTGATCGCAGATGAGCCCACCACCGCCTTAGATGTGACGGTGCAAGCACAAATGCTGGAGCTCTTACTGCAACTACAGCGTGAACGCGGCATGGCGATGATGCTGATCACGCATGATCTTGCGGTCGTGGCACAAACTGCCCAACAGGTGGTGGTGATGTACGCCGGACAAGTGCTGGAAACAGGTGCGGTGCCAGAAATATTTACCCACCCTAAACATCCTTACACGCAAGCGCTGCTTGCTGCCTTACCTGAACATAATATCGGCAAGGCACGCCTGCAAACCATCCCCGGCGTTGTCCCTGGTTTATATGACAGACCGAATGGCTGTCTGCTGGCACCCCGTTGCAGTTATGCGCTTGATCAATGTCACCAACAACGCCCTGCACTCACAGGAAAAATCAATGCCCAAGTGCGCTGCCACTTCCCGCTGGATCAACAAGGAAAGCCGGGGCTAAACTGGCAAGCGATGCAAGACCGGTCAGCGCCACTACCCACCCACTTCACCCAGCTTACACCAACAGCATGATGCAAACATCAAGTGCAGCCTTTAACGCTTTGCTGGAAGCGAAAAATCTCTCCAGGCATTATTCCGTGTCGCAAGGCTTCTTCAAACCCAAGGCCGTTGCGCGCGCGCTTGACGGCGTATCTTTCATCCTCACCCCTGGCAAAACGCTGGCAGTCGTCGGTGAATCCGGTTGTGGAAAATCGACCCTGGCGCGTCAAATCGCGATGATAGAGCAGCCCACAGACGGTGCTTTGTGGATAGGTGGGAAAAATATCGCCGATGCGGACAAAGCCACGCTAAAGCAAGTACGGCCGCTGGTGCAAATGGTGTTTCAAAATCCCTACGCCAGTCTGAATCCGCGCAAAAAAGTTGCGGCAATGCTGGAAGAGCCTTTGATCATCCATACCCAGCTCAATCGCAGCGAACGCGAAGCCAAGGCGCGTGCGATGATGAGCAAGGTAGGTTTGCGTCCTGAACATTACAACCGTTACCCTCATATGTTTTCTGGCGGCCAACGCCAGCGTGTGGCGATTGCCAGAGCCCTGATGCTGGAGCCGAAAATCATCGTTGCCGATGAGCCGGTATCTGCCCTAGATGTCTCGATACAAGCGCAAGTGCTGAATCTGCTCATGGATTTACAGCAAGACACCGGCGTTGCCTATCTGTTCATTTCGCACAATCTGGCTGTGGTTGAGCTGATCGCCGATGAGGTGTTGGTGATGTATCTTGGCAAAACCGTTGAACATGGCAGCAAGGATCAAATTTTCAAACGCCCTATGCACCCATACACTCGGGCGCTGCTGGCGAGCACACCACGTATCGACCCGGCACAACGCCAGCAAAAAATCATGCTCCCCGGTGAATTACCGTCACCGCTGACACCACCGCCAGGTTGCGCTTTCAATAATCGCTGTCCGCATGCAACGGAACGCTGTCGTCATGAGCCACCGGCGTTACGCCAAATAGAAGAACGTCTGATCGCCTGTCACCGAATAGAAGAAATAAATTAAATTATTACCATCAGGCGAACTCTTTGGCCTGATCTTGGTCTATCTGCGGTTACCGGATTTGCTGATTGATTTGTTCATTGAGCGACACACAGATCTGGTCACAACCGCTGGACCAAAGTAGCAGAACAACAGTAAATGAAATTTATAACAACAATAGCTTCAAACGTAGTTCAACCCACCAGGAGAGTCTTAGTGAAAGCCCCCGTTATCAGCGCTATCGCGCTAATGTTTGCCGGCGCTACCAGCGTCTATGCTGCCGAACCGGCAACAGCAGTTACCGCCTCTGCTCCTAGCATTTTACTGTCAGGAATAGACAGCAAACACAACGATCTTAGCGTAAAAGCGCAAGACGATTTCTACCGTCATGTGAATGGAAAATGGCTAAAAACAGCCGATATCCCTGCCGACAAGTCGTCTGCAGGTGCTTTCATGGATTTACGCGAAGCGACTATTCCTCGCCTGCATGCCATTACTGAAGCATTGGCAAAACAACATGCCAAGACAGGTACCGATGCACAGAAAATAGCCGATCTGTATGCCAGTTTTATGGATACTGCCAACATCGAGGCCTTAGGTCTGAAACCATTAAAAAGCGACTTCGCCAAAGTCGATGCGTTGACGGACAAAAAACAAATTCCTGCCTTCATCGCCTACTTGAATCTGGTTAGCGTCGGAGCGCCTTTTGATATCGCTGTCCATCAAGATAATAAAGACTCGACCAAATACGTGCTTGATGTCGGGCAATCCGGCCTGGGTATGCCAGACCGCGATTACTACCTCAATAATGACGATGTCAAGCTCAAAGATACCCGCGTCAAATATCTCGCCCACATCGAAAAAATGTTGGCATTAGCAGGCGACACCAACGCAGCTAAAAATGCAGTCGATATCCTTGCCCTGGAGACCGAACTGGCCAAAGTGCAATGGACAAAAGTCGAACTGCGCGATCCGATCAAGGCCTACAACAAGCTCGAACTCAGCAAACTCGATGCACTGACACCCGGCTTTGACTGGACTAGCTATCTGAGTAATTTAGGGGTCCAGGGCAAACTCGATACGCTGATGGTAAGCCAGCCTAGTTATCTGACAGGGTTCAACAAAGTATTGCAGGACACTTCTTTAGCTACCTGGAAAGCCTACTTTAAATGGCACTTACTGAGCTCAACCGCGAATCAGTTGCCAAAAGCGTTTGATGAAGAAAACTTTGCATTCTACGGAACAACCTTAAGCGGCACACCGAGCCAGGAAGTGCGATGGAAGCGCGGCGTACGTCTGGCTGATGCCGGCTTGGGTGAAAGTTTGGGTAAGATGTATGTCGCTAAACACTTCCCGGCCCAAAGCAAAGTGAAGATGGAAAAATTGGTCAGTAATCTCCTGCTGGCCTACAAGCAAAGTATAGACACGCTGGACTGGATGAGTCCGGAAACCAAAAAAGAAGCACAAGCAAAATTGGCGACATTCATGCCAAAAATTGGTTATCCGAACAAATGGCGTGATTACAGCAAGCTGAGCATCAGCAAAGGCGATACTGTCGGCAATCTGCGTAACACGCGCATGTTTGCCAGCCAGGTTGAGCTGAACAAATTAGGCAAACCTATCGACCGCGAAGAATGGGGCATGACACCGCAGACCGTCAATGCGTATTACAACCCGGAAATGAATGAGATCGTATTTCCGGCAGCAATTTTACAAGCCCCATTTTTTGACGCCAAAGCCGATGATGCCGTCAATTATGGTGGTATCGGCGCCGTCATTGGTCATGAAATCAGCCATGGTTTTGATGATCAGGGAGCACAGTACGACGGGCTAGGTAATTTGCGCGACTGGTGGACCAAAGAGGATCATGAAAAATTTGCCGTCAAAACCGCTGCATTGGTCAAGCAATACGGTGCGTTCAGCCCTATTCCTGGCTACTTTGTGAATGGCGAACTGACCCTAGGTGAAAATATCGCCGACAATTCTGGCCTGGCAATCGCCTATAAAGCTTACAAATTGTCACTTGGCGGCAAACCTGCACCGGTGATCAAAGGGCTCACTGGCGACCAGCGCTTCTTCATGGGTTTTGCCCAGGTATGGCGCAGTAAAATGCGCGATGCCAGCATGATCGTACGCTTGAAAACCGACCCGCATTCACCAGGCGAAATTCGTGCAAACGGTACACTCAGGAACATGCCGGGCTTCTATGAATCATATGGCGTAAAAGAAGGCGACAAGATGTATCTGGCACCAAAAGACCGTGTCTCTATCTGGTAGAAACTGGTATAAAAGCAATAAGTAAAATAAAAAAGGTCACGGTTTACTCGTGACCTTTTTCTTTTGCAACGACTCGTTAACTTATCTTACGCATTGTTTAAAAGCGCAGTCTTAACAAAGGGGAGAAGGATAGGCCTGGTTTCAACAAACCCCAGCAAAAATCCTATGGCTGATCCTTCGAGCGGGACTGGCTTAAGCCATGAAAAAACTGTAGCACCACATCGAGTTCACGGGTACGCGTAAACGCCGGTAAGCTTTGCCAAATACGTTTACCGTAAGGCTTGGAGATTAAACGCGGGTCGCAGAGCATCAACACGCCTTTATCAGTCTCATCGCGAATCAGACGCCCCGCCCCCTGCTTCAAATTGATGATTGCCTCCGGCAACTGATGATGCACGAAGCCATTGAGCCCCTTCTTTTCCATTGCCTCGATCCTTGCCGCCAAAACCGGATCATCTGGCGGTGCAAATGGTAGTTTATCGATGACAACCAATGATAATGCCTCACCGCGTACGTCAACCCCTTCCCAAAAGCTTTGACTACCGATCAGCACGCCATTTCCCGCCGCGCGAAACCGTTCCAGCAGCTCGGTGCGACCGGCATCCCCCTGAACAAAGAGTGGGAAAGAAAGTTCGCGTTTTTGGAATTCCTCGCGCAAACGCTCAGCGCAATGTTTGACCGCCTTAATCGTGGTACACAACAAAAAAGTTTTCCCGCCGGCCGCCTCAATGACTGGTAGCGCGGCATCGACGACTGCATCGGTATAGTCGCGTGAATTTGGCTGAGGCATGCCTTCTGGCACGTAGAGAAGCCCTTGCTCTTGATAATTGAAGGGACTAGGCCAAGTGCGGGCAGGCTCATCCCACAGACCCATCTGTGAAACATAATGCGTAAAATCGTTTTTCACTGCCATGGTGGCCGATGTGAAAATCCAGGTGCGCGGCACACCTTCTCTTTGCTTGTTAAAAATAGGCGCAATCGACAGCGGGGTTTTATGCAGCTGCAAAGAGGTCGAATAGGCTTCTACCCACAAGACGTATTCGGGCTTGCCGGCAGATTCTTTTTTGCTGGCATCCGTTTCCTTCCAGTCGTCTAGTTTGGCGCTCAGGTCTATCGCTCGGACCCGGCACTGCTCCAGCGTTTCGGCGCGTTCAGCCTGTTTTTCAAGAACCGCAATCATGTCTTGCATGCAGTCTTTCAACGTTTCCAGCGCCGGAAAAAATGGACTTGATGTAGCAATTTGCAGTATAGACAAACGGATCGAATCCTGTGGAAAGGTCAAACGCAAATCACGCGCAGCGCGCTCTACCGGCGCCACAATCTTGGCCCATTCGGCACCGTCCCGGGCATGCGACAAACCCTCTGCCAAGACATCGCGACACAATTCCAATACCTGAGAAGTGGAAACCGTCTCACCAAAAAACAGCGTTGCAGTATCGGGTAACTGATGTGCCTCATCAAAGATAACCGTATTGGCCGATGGCAGTAACTCGGCAATACCGGTATCTTTCAACGCCAGATCTGCAAAAAACAAATGATGATTGACCACCACAACATCGGCCTGCTGCGCCTCTTTACGCGCCTTCATCACGAAACAGTCCTGGTAGTACTGACACTCCGACCCCATACAGGTATCTTTGGTCGACGTCACCAGATTCCATACCGGGGCGCTCTCCGGCACTCGCGCCAATTCAGCTTTATCGCCGGTGCTGGTGGTTTTCATGAAACGCGATATATCCCGTAAATACCCGACATCTTCACGCGAACTCAAACGTCCGTTTTGCAAGGTTCTTTCCAGATGAAAGTGGCACAGATAATTGGCACGGCCTTTCAGCAAAGCCACCGAAACGGGCGCCTTAAGAACTTTTTTTATCGTCGGAATATCATGCAGGAAAAGTTGATCCTGTAAATTTTTTGTGCCGGTAGAAATGATAACTTTTCCACCCCACAACAAAGCAGGTGTCAGATAGGCATAGGTTTTTCCGGTTCCGGTTCCAGCCTCCGCTAACAGAGTTTTCTGGCCTTCGATTGCAGATGCGATCGCTTTTGCCATTTCTGTTTGCGCTTCCCGCGGCCGATACCCCTTAATCGACAAGCTTAAAGCACCGGATAAGCCGAAAATCCGTTCGACCTCTTCATCATGCACTCCTGCCGTGGTGGAAGACGGGTTTGCTATTAACTGCGCTGCCAACAGCGGGTCTTGTGTGTTTTCAATCAAAATAGATAGGCTATCAAATGCAACAAAATGTAAAAAATGTAAGGGAATATATAATCTGGGCGGTCTGTCACTTACGCAGGAACATCAGGCATCATCTGCATTTTCAATAGAGTAATATGGTCTTTTAACTGCAATTTACGTTTTTTTAAGCGCCGAAGTTGTAGTTCATCATGATTAGTATCTTTAACTAGGGCGTCAATGACCGCATCGAGGTCACGATGTTCGACTTCCAACTCGATAATGCGCTGTTGTATTTGCTCTGGATGGCTCATAGTCGTCTGGTTGGGGGTAAAATGAAGTTAATGTTAATAATCGAATTTGCGTGAATATTCCGCTAGTTTAATCTACCAAGACGTATGAGCCAATATAAGATCGAAGCCGGTACCGCACAACACATTGGTGATCGCAAAGAACAGCAAGACAGAGTTGCTCTTTTTGCTGCACCGAATGCGCCCGGATACATGATGGCAGTAGTGGCCGATGGCATGGGCGGCAAGAGCGGTGGTGCGCTCGCCGCAGAACAAGTGATTCGCACAGCAAAAGCGTTGTTTGACGATTTTTTTCCCGAAAGCGACGTCAAATTATTATTAGAAACAATAGTTATTGAAGCGCATACGGTGATTAAACTTGCTGGCGTTTCAGCAGAAAAAGAACCTCATAGCACGTTTGTTGCACTGGTGATTACGCCGCAAAAAGAAGCCATTTGGGCATATGCCGGCGATTCCCGTTTATACCGATTCAGCGGCCCCAATTTTATGGAAAAAACCAAAGATCACTCTTACGTTGAAAAACTCGTGGACGAAGGAAAGATCAGCGCAGAAGAAGCCAAGACCCATAGAATGTCGAATATTTTAGTCAATGTAATTGGCTCGACCAGCACTGCACCATATATTAGCTACGGTACATATAAGGGCTTAAAGGCAAGCGATTCCTTTTTACTATGCTCCGACGGACTTTGGCATTATTTTTCTGATGCCGAGTTGTCTGCCGCAGTGGCGGCAAACACGCCACGGCAAGCGTCTGAGTTACTCATTCGTAAAGCACGGGAAAGAGCGCATGAGCACGGGGACAACTGCACCTTCGCCATTGTTAAGCTCATTACCCCACCGCCGGAACAAAAATCCTATGTCGTTGAAAAAATGCGCCGCGCGGTTTAGCATCAATTTATATTTTTTCGACGCCATACAGAGGGAATATTGACGTTATTCATCAGTTCGGTAAGAAAAATGGAGTGCTGAAAAGCACTCCATTTTTTACCGTCAGATGTAGATGATGTTCAGATTTTTTTTATCCGCGCCGCCATCTGTGCCTGATTCACTTTACGGTCAGCGTTAATTTTCTGCATCGATGGCCGCTCTGCCATCATCATCATATAGTCTTTGATCGGCAAATCAGCCAGAAAATCCCGACCATAGATCACCTTGCTTGCCATCGAAATTAACGGCAAATGCACAACAGCGGCGCAATCAGCCAAACTAAATTCGGCTCCGGCAATAAACGGAGAAAATTTCACCATGTTGCTTAAAGCGGCAATATTGCGTACCAAAAGCTTCTCCACTTTTGCTTTAACCTCATCCGTAACGCGCCCGCCAAAAAAAGCTTCCAGATAGAGTTCTCTCGCTACCAACTCCAGATGGAGTTCTAAAAAAGTCATCAGCTCGCGATTTTTGGCTGCCTCAAAAGGCTCTTTTGGCAACAAAGGATGCTCAGGGTATTTCTCTTCCAGATATTCAAGAATAACCTGGGATTCGCATAAACATCCTTCTTCAGTCTGTATGTAAGGAAGCTTGCCCAATGGGGACGCCGCCAGCAACTCAGGGGTGCGATCGGTCCAGACCAAGACTTCATCGAAAACAATCTTTTTTTCGATCAGCGCCAGTTTGACTTTATTATGATAATTACTGACAGAAAATCCGCACAATTTAATCATGTTTCCGCTCCAATATTTTTTGCAGCCGTCTAACAATAACGACTTGCTTCTCAAAACTAGTTTTTAGGCAATTCCGGTCTAGGGAAATCAATTACTTCAAAATCAATCGATCCTGTTCCGAGATCGTTTTTTGTATTTTCAGTGTTGGTGTCGACAGCAGATATATTTCTGACGGAAGACCAGCCACCGGTCGCCGCACCATGCACTGCTTTTTCGCGCTCTACATCATGGGCAATAGAAATCAAGAGCAAAATATCCCGATATACAGGAAGTTCAAATCCGCAACGCTGTCCATCCCTATCATCAACGAGCAAACTTTGGAGAAAACCAATGACGTCCGGACCGTTCCACATTGCACAAATACGCTCAATTAAATGAGAGAAATCTTCGAGCTGGCGAACGCCCTCTTTTTCGGGCTGGGTCTCAAAATCCGGAATATTGGCATTAAAAAAAACAAGGAAGCGGCTTCTCAAGCCATCGTATTTTTCTTTATTATTCACCACACGGTACAGGTCGAGCAGATACAGCCAAGGTACCGGAGAATCAGGATGTGCGACATTTGCCTGTGGTTCGAGAATTTCTATCGCACGCTGCGGGTCATTCACCGACATCCAAAATTCAGCCTCTTGTGTCACGTCTGAAATTTCTTCTACATTGACAGAACTTCCTCTGGTGGAGAAAAAATTAAACGTACTGCTGTTTGTGTCCTCCAAAGTCAGCGCATGTCCACGGACCGGGTTTGGCTGGAAAATATCGTCGGGATTGCCGGTGCCTGCGTTGCTACCAAGCCGGTCAGTCAATTGTTTAGCGCTTGCAAGCGATTCGACTGGCGATGCCTCCGCTGTTAAATGCGAAATCTCAAACACACTTGGCTCATGCGGTTCATACGATGCTTGAACGTTATTGACCAGATCTTCGATATTTTGACGTCGTTTTGCGTCCTTCTTATCCTTCCCTTGCTCCCACCAAGATGTTTCACTTGCTAGATGCAGGCGCCGTATATAGATCAACAGCAATAGCGCGATGACAAAGCCGGCAAATGCAATTGCAGATATGCCGATTAACCAATTCTGGGGGTAGCTAGACCTTTTGACATCGTCTAAGGCACGTTTATCCACTAAATTTTGGCGCTTTAATTGGGCTGCTTCATTTTGCAGAGCTTGTATTTTTTTCTTGTCAGCGGTTTGTTCTGGCTGTACCGCTAAATCTGCAGACTCCCCTCTGAGTATCGAGGCCATATGCGCTTGGGCGGCACGTAATTCGGCCGTATTTTCAACAAGTTGGCGCTCCAGTGATGAAGGCAAGCTATCGGAAATTTTCAGACCTTGCTGCAGGATAGGAGCGTCGTCAGACAGTTTCAGCACATCGCGCGGTTTTTTTATTGTTTTTGTCGCTTGTGCCGGGCTCAGACGAGGAACGGTAGCCGTTGGCGGCGGCATGCTTTTATTTTCACTGACGGGACGTGTTCGCGTGCGTAAGATTTTATTAACGCCGCCAGCCTGGCCTTGAACGGACGCCGCAGAAATAGCGGATGTCGCATCATTGGGCTGATCGATCAGCGTGTCAGATTTTATCTGTGCCGGCAAAAATTGCGGGGGATCAAGCAATATAAAAAATTCTCGGTGCAATTGCGTTTCGCAATTGATATCAACGATAACTTTAACAGCAGGTTCTTGAATTCCCTGTCTGGTGGTTAAAAAAATAATTCTGTTTTGACTATTTTGATTAATTGCTATATTTGCCTGGGCAAGAAACACACCCTCGGCCGACTCAAGTCTTGCTCTGATGCAGACTGGATTAATCTCGGCATTATCAGAACCGATCAGACTCACCTGTGATTTTAGTGGCTGCCCGAGCCCGGACTGAACCCGCAATTCGGCCAAACCAAAAGCATGAGCCGAGTTAACAATACTTGCCGTCATTACGCTGACGATGGCGAAAACAAAGATTAATCGACGAATGTGAAAAATAATAATTACCTCAATAACAGCTTATCGTAAAGCCAGATTTTAATTATGTATGCAACCGCAATGATACTTACTTTATAACAAACGTAATAGTGAAAGCCTTAACAAACAGCGCAAAATGCTATGAAATTACAACTTATTTAACAAAAATAGCGGTAACTATCATATTAATTAAAGGCTCAGCTATTTTATTAACCAAAGCATTTTTGTTTTCATCATTGCCCTGCACTGCCAAGCTAATTTCGGCTGTCTAATATTTTTTTCGCAATGCCACGCAAGATGTTCAACTCCTCTGTTTCAAGCTGAGTCCGGGAAAACAATCGTTTCAATCTTGGCATGAGCTTTTTAGGTTTCGCCGGATCCAAAAATTCTATGGCGACCAAGGCTTGCTCTAGATGTTGGTACATGCTTTCGATCTCACTCAATGAGGCAAGTTCCCCATGAAAACCGACACCCGAGGATTTTGCACCATCGCCTAGCTCGGCAACCCGGCATTCGTAGGCCAGTAATTGCACGGCTTGCGCCAAATTCAGCGATGAATACTCAGGATTAGCGGGGATATTAATCAGCGCATTACAATTAACAACGATCTCGTTGGGCAAGCCATAACGTTCATTCCCAAAAATCAGCGCCACAGGATGATTCATGTCTTTAGATATATGCCCAGCCAGCGCCCGCGGCGCCACCACAGGCGGAGAAAATTCACGTAATCGGGCGCTCACTGCCGCCACGTAATGGCATCCGGCCAAAGCTTCTTCAATTGTGCTGACAATTTTTGCCGATTGAAGAATATCCTGCGCACCGCTGGCAAAAGCAAGCGCTTCGGGATTCGTCAGCGCGTCAGGAAAGCGCGGGTTGAGTAAAATCAACTCAGAGAATCCCATGGTTTTAATGGCTCTGGCGACCGCACCAATATTGCCGGGGTGACTAGTTCCGACCAAGACGAAGCGCAGTCGTTTGAAAAGAGATGTGTCAGTTTGTGGCGAGTTCATTTAAAATAGCGTAATTACGCGTTAATCTTTGTTGGTTTTGGCCGCTGGATAATGCGACGCTCTTTAATTCATTTTTGTGCTGCACATCAATTTTTGCATTTTTTCGATGCAAAAAACTAAGGTGCCGCCATTTTAACGGAAACCCCTATGCACCCAATGCTAAATACGGCTATTAAAGCCGCCCGTCGTGGCGCCACTGTTATCAGTCGCGCATCGTTCGATCTTGATCGTGTTCAAGTCAGCGAAAAGCAATTTAATGATTTTGTGACCGATGTCGATCGTGCCGCCGAGGCTGCTATTATTGAGGTGCTCACTAATGCCTATCCTGATCATGCCATTCTGGCAGAAGAGTCCGGGGCTTCCGCTAATCTCCACGACGACAACGATAACGTCTGGATCATTGACCCACTCGATGGGACCACTAATTTCATCCACGGTTTTCCACAATATTGCGTATCGATCGCTCTGCAACAGCGCGGAATCATCACGCAAGCTGTCATTTATGATCCGACACGAAATGAGATGTTTACTGCCTCTAAAGGCGCTGGCGCCTTCCTAAACGACAAACGTATTCGTGTTACGCGTTGCGACAAGTTGTCCGACGCACTGATAGGCACCGGTTTCCCTGCCCGTGATTTATCCGGGGTGGACGAATATATGGAAATGTTCAAAATCATGACCGTCAAATGCCAGGGCCTAAGAAGACCCGGTGCTGCGGCGCTTGATCTGGCGTATGTGGCCATGGGGCGCCTTGATGGTTTTTTTGAAAAAGGTCTGGCACCTTGGGATATCGCTGCCGGATCACTGCTCATCACGGAAGCTGGCGGCATCATCGGTAATTTTTCCGGCGACTCAGATTATTTACATAAAGGCGACGTATTAGCCGGCACACCAAAGGTATTTTCCCAAATGGTGAATGCATTACAGGCATTCACCGTAAAAAAATAATCCTGGAAAATATCCGGCATCACTCGACTTAACGTTGTGATAGCGAAGGCAATTTTATTCAATTTATTCTCGATAGCTTTATTCTTTGTGGTGACTACGGCTTTGCCGGGACCAGGTTTAGCGCTATCACTTGATGTTATTAATTAGTTTTACTCTTACATATCGGGCATCCTGCCCGACTGTTTGTTTTTTGTAGAAATTAGCATGACCACATTTTCTGAACTTGGTTTATCCGAGTGCATCGTTCGCGCAGTGAGCGAGCATGGCTACACGACCCCTACCCCGATTCAACTGCAAGCGATACCCGCGGTCATTAAAGGCGGGGATTTACTTGCCGGTGCGCAAACCGGAACGGGTAAAACGGCAGGTTTTACCTTGCCGATCCTGGAGCGTCTCTCCAAAGGCATCAACGCACCAAAGAATAAAACAGACCGCCGGCCGATTCGCGCACTGGTATTAACGCCTACCCGTGAACTGGCCGCGCAGGTAGAAGAAAGTGTCCGCACTTATGGCAAGTACACGAATTTAAATTCGGGTGTAATTTTTGGTGGTGTCGGGATTAACCCGCAAATCAAATTATTAAAAAATGGCGTAGATATTTTGGTTGCTACGCCTGGCCGTTTGCTCGACCATAAGCAACAAGGAACGATAGACCTCAGTCATATCGAGATCCTGATTCTGGATGAAGCCGACCGTATGTTAGACATGGGCTTTATTCATGACATTAAGAAAGTGCTGGCGGTACTCCCGGCCAAACGTCAGAATTTATTATTCTCCGCAACCTTCTCGGATGAAATCAAGACTTTGGCAGATCGCCTGCTCAATGCTCCGGCGATGATAGAAGTGGCGCGACGTAATTCGACCGTAGAAATCATTGCACAAAAAGTGCATCCGGTTGACCGTGATAAAAAACATCCGCTGCTGGCGCATCTGATTAAAACATACAGCTGGAATCAGGTCTTGGTATTTACCCGTACCAAGCATGGTGCCAATAAACTCGTTGAGCAACTGATCAATGACGGCATCAACAGCATGGCGATTCATGGCAATAAAAGCCAGTCGGCAAGGACTAAAGCACTCTCTGAATTCAAGGATGGCAGCTTAACGGTCCTGGTGGCAACCGATATCGCCGCGCGCGGAATTGACATTGACCAACTGCCACACGTGGTCAATTACGATCTGCCGAATGTGCCGGAAGACTACGTCCATCGTATCGGACGCACCGGTCGCGCGGGTGCATCAGGCGAAGCGGTGTCACTGGTATGCGTTGATGAATTCAAGTTGTTAGCAGATATTGAAAAACTCATTAAACGACAATTGCCACAAGAGATTATCGATGGCTTTATTCCTGATCCGCATGCAAAAGCCCAGCCGATACAATTGCGTAGTTTCCAGGGACAAGGTCAGGGTCAGGGGCGCGGTAATGCTGGTGGCGGCAACCGCTCCGGCAATCGTCAAGCACGCCCTGCACAAGCAGCACCACGTGACGGCGCCCCCTCCAGATCACCGGTAAAGGCCGCGGTAAAACAAAGTACGCCACGGCGTTCCGGCGGCCGCGGCAACGTTTAAGCTAATTCTGGTTTTTGGATTGCCGAAGGGCGCAGTCGTTTCGCGATTGCGCCCTTGTTTATTTTTACCGCAACACTTAGACGTTTGAGAAATTTGTAAGTACATCTGAAGAAAGTAGCGCATTAAGGCGACATCGCCAAGTTATTAGCGAACTCTATTCAGAGAGTAATTCAGCAACAACTTCCATTCCCTCGACTCTTTCGGCGACGACTTTTAAAATGACGATCACCGGAATACCCAGCAACAAACCCCAAACCCCCCACAGCCAGCCCCAAAACAAAAGACTGACAAAAACCGCGGCAGGATTCATCTTGGCGATTTTTCCCGTCATCCACGTTGTCACGAAGGTACCGATCAAAGTGGCAATCCCCATAGAAATAGCCGACACCAACAGCACCATACGAAAGGATTCAAACTGCATAAATACCGCAAGCCCGGTAGCAAAGGTGATAATCAGGGAACCGAAATACGGCATGATATGCAGTAATCCAGCTGCAACGGCCCAGGCACCGGCATTTTGCAAGCCAATAAACCGCAGTGCAATCCAGGTCAGCAGAGCCAGTAAAATATTGGTAACTAACAGCATCAACATGTAATTTTGAATAGAGCTGTTAATTTCATCAAGAATATGTACGGTTATTTTCTTTTGCCTTAATGAAGGACCAGTCAGCTTTACGAGCTTGCGTTTGAACGTGTCACCCGATAATAACAAGAAAAAAACCAGGAAAATAAGCATGACTGCCTGACCGATGAAGCCAAGTACGCCCATAGAGCCGGCCCAGACCCAGTCCATAATTTTTAAGTCAGGCGCCTCGGCTACACTGGATTTTTTGAGCTTACGTGGTGCTTCCGTATCAGTGGTTGCCCGAACAATTTCAGTCGCAGCGGCCTGCATTTGCTGGAGTGTACTTGGCTGACCATCACTCAGCTTGCCCAATAGGCGGGATAGCTTATGTGTGGCC
Source organism: Burkholderiales bacterium (assembly GCA_038330335.1). GTDB lineage: Bacteria > Pseudomonadota > Gammaproteobacteria > Burkholderiales > Burkholderiaceae_D > Undibacterium. Next base: position 18,531 of record JBBQNW010000004.1, read on the forward strand.
TGGGGCAACTCCTCGATGATGGACTGAAATTCTCCTTGCAGCGTCACCATCACAGCCCCGGCGCCACACAATAAAACTAAGGTGACGATTGTGCTGCCAAAAATCCGCGCGATGCGTCGCCGTTCCAGCCAGACCACCAGTGGGTTCAGTGTATAAGCGAGGAAAATACCGCATGTGATAGGAATAAGAAATTTTTGCGCCCACTGCAAGGCAAATACAAAGCTCACCGTGGCAATCACACCGAGCGCCAGACCACGGGCGTTCACGTGCAACGGTAATTGCGCAAGGTTATTTGCAAACGCGGATAGAGACCCGGAAACTGCCTCTTCTGCTGCAACGCCTGAACTGGCGTTCGGGCTATCAACAGTATCGGCGCTGGTGACCGTATTACTTTTCAGATCAGGTGTATTCATGTTCAATGCGTATGGATTAAGACCAGACAAGCTGCGTAGTCTATCCTGGTGATATGGTCAATTGAACACGGGGTTCAATACGCATCTGTTGCAAAGGCGGTCAGATCTGGCCTGAGCTTACACCTAATTTGCAAAACTAAAAACAGAACCACCGAGCGGCCATTGCCGCTGTCGGGGTTCTGTTCATAGGGTAAAACCAGGCAGATGGTTTATTTCAGACGCATATCATTTTTAACCGAGACTACGCCCTTGACTGCGCGTGTCACCGCTACTGCTTTTTCGATATTCGCGTTCGAAGAAACGAAGCCGCTTAATTGAACAACACCTTTAAAGGTTTCTACATTGATTTCTGTAGCCTTGAGGGTTGGCTCGTTTAAAATTTCTGCTTTTACTTTTGTAGTGATGACGGCGTCGTCGATATATTCGCCAGCACCTTCGTGCTTAGTAGTGGAAGCACAGCCGGCAAGGGCAAGCAAGGATGCTGCGAATAAAACGGTTGCTACACGTTGGGCAAATTTCATGATATTTTCCTGAAAGAATAAAAATAGTGGGTCATTAAAGCAAGCATATCCGCAGATTCACTTGCTTTATGCATTGAATAAAAATTACTTACCGAACTGTGCTTTAGCAGAAGCAACGCAAGTGTCTTTAGCGGCACCAGCTAAGGCATCACATTTTTCCGTCGCCACTTTGTACTCAGCGGTACGCTTGTCATCACGGGCATCTGTGCGCGCATCGATAACTTTTTTATCTGCTTTGGCATTTGCTACGGCAGCGACTTTTGTCGATTTCGCTTTTTTGATGCAAACATCTTTATCATTGCCGGCCAGAGCGCCACACTTGGCTTTGTCTACGTCATAGTTCGCGTCGGCGATAGACTTGGCGGCACTGGTACGTGCGCTCAAAGTGTTTTTATATACAGCCTTGGCATTCGCCTCCATTGTTGTGCGTGCAGCTTTCGCTTCAGCGACACAGACGTCTTTAGGGTTACTCGTCAGACTGTCACATTTAGCATGCGCCACTTTATATTCTGCGTCGGCCATGTCTTTTGCTGCAGTATAGGTCAACTTGGCGTCACTTGTTGCAGCCATCGCGTAGTTAGTAAGGCCAAAAGCTGCAGTGCTCATCAATATCATTGCGAAAGTTTTTTTCATTTTAATTTCCCTGTTAGTAAGTGAGTGCGACCCTTATGCTGCCCGGCAACGGATGCCTGCATTTGGTTCGTCAGTGCGTCGGAAGTATCCGATACCACCGTTCTACGCACAAATAAACGATGCCTCTGTACGGTAACGAACATATCCATTATTTTTATTGCATTTTGGGCAAAGCGTTGCGTCCGATACACCCTGGACTTTGTTAGGCAACAACGCATTGAGATTGAACGATACGTATTGTGACGTTAGATATGTCAGATAGGTTGCGCACCTGGAGATTCCTAAAAAACATGTGCCTATTGAATCAAGTTATTCGCTAGGTGCGGCAGCGAACAGACGATGGCACTGTGCGGGGTTACCTTGATCACACATTTAGCCAGGAGAAATATATGAACTCAGTATTAAAAATCAGTGCATTGACGCTTGTTACCGCCACGTTGATCAGCGGCTGTGCCAGTAACGGCCCGACACAAACGTCAACCCCATATTCAGCGCCTTATTCAACACCTTATTCAAGTTCAAATCAGTCAAGAAATAGCAATATAGGTGTGATCGAATCGATCCAGATCACGCGTGCTGAACATACCAGCAATGGCGCAGGTGCCGTCGTGGGCGGCTTGGTTGGCGGCTTACTTGGCAACCAGGTCGGTAGCGGTAATGGCCGAACAGCCGCCACGATCGCAGGTGCCGTTGGCGGCGCAGTCGTTGGAAACAATGTAGAGAAAAACAGAAATACACCGACATCTGACATGTACCAGATTCGCGTCCGTCTCGACAACGGCGACAGCACGACGGTAGTGCAGGACAGCATTCAGGACTTAAGAGTCGGCAACCGGGTTCGCGTGGTTGATGGCCGGGCGTATTTGTATTAACACCAAACGCCACGAATGAAAACGAAAGCCATCTGATTCAACACCTCTCTGATTAAAGAAAAAGGACCATCAGCATGAACCAAGTTCAGATTAGCGGCACAGCCAAGTACATCGCCGGCAAAGCCCAGGAAACTGTTGGTCGTTTTTTTGGCAATAAAGAGTTGCAAATCAGAGGCCTGCGGACACAGTGCTCAGGACAAGCAGAAAAAGCACTTGGTGATGCCAGGGAAATAATCAAGCTCATGATTCACCGCGTGGAGCAAGACCATCAGCACCCAAAGAAACAGATACCAGAAGCTGTTCAGCAGATTCATTAAAAACTATTTACGACGCAAAAACCAATTCTGTGTTGCGTCACATTATTTATTTCAAAGGACAACGATCATGCTAAACAGAGATGCTTACATCGCAAAAATGAAACTGCAACTCGACGAATTAAACAAAACGATGGCCGAACTAGAGTTGAAATCGCATGAAGCAACGGAGGAAATGCGCGAACGATATAACGCCGAAATAGGTCAGTTGCACCATCAATCCCAATTAGCGATGGGTAAACTCGACGAACTAAAAACAGCGAGCGAGGACTCCTGGAAGCAATTAGTCGCGGAATCAGAAAAAATACGCGATGCCTTTATTAATTCTTTCCATTATTTCAAATCACAAATCTAAGCCGATTAGCCAGTCGATGTAATTGGCAATCTTGATCATTCTTCGTTACCTTATCTCAGGAGACTTCCATGGGCACCATTTTACTCATCATTCTTATTTTGTTTTTGATCGGCGCATTACCGGCTTGGCCACACAGCCGCAACTGGGGTTACGGTCCCAGCGGGATTAGCGGCGTGATTGTCATTATTCTGATCATTATGTTATTGACTGGCCGGCTCTAAAAACCTTGCCCGTTGTATACCAAGCCCTGCGTGCTAATTCACCGCAGGGCTTTTTTACAACCGATAGACCCGACAATGTTAAGCGTGACGTCAAACTGACAATGGCGGCAACTCATGAACAATCAAACCCGTATCTTGCGAAACCACGGACAACCATCCGGCATGACGAATCGCACGCATGGCATCTTTGTAACCCTGATCCCAACGCCAAGCAATAGAGCCTTTGGAAAAATTAATATCTTTGGATGCCATGTGCCAGTCACGGCCGGCATAAGGCAGGCGTACCACGTGCATGGTGCTGGCCGCACCGAGTGCGGTTAATTCAGCCACCACCGCTTCAGTCTGCGCCTGAGCCGGCAGCATCGCGTAAAACTCACGTAACTTGTGCTTCAACTGATGCGTGGCAAGGTAGTCTTGAATATGCCGCTTGGAACGAGAGGCGAACATGACATCTTTTTGCCTGGTCTGCACTTCGTCAAGCGTAGTCGGCTCCGGACCGTCGGCACTCCATAAATCAACCATAAAGCATAAAGTATTGATGTGTGGCGAATCATCAAGTACTGTCGCCAGAGGCGTATTGGAATACAAGCCGCCATCCCAGTATAAGTCGCCGTCTATCCTGACCGGCGGAAATCCTGGCGGCAATGCACCGCTGGCAAGCACGTGCTCAGCACGGATAGTCTGCGTTTTACTGTCAAAATGCGCCAATTCTCCGGTCGTTACTTTCATGGCGTTGATGGTCAGACGCGTCTCACCTTCAGCGTTGAGGTAATCAAAATCAAGCAGCTCGTTCAATGTCTCAGCTAGGGGGGTGGTATCGTAAAAGCTGGCGTCTTCCGGCTTAACTGCCACACTCATGCCAAACCAGCTGAGTGGCCGCGGTTTAAAAAAGCCGGGCACACCGCGCAGCATGGTGTCGATGGTTGACAACCAGATATTAGACTGCCGGTAACTATCCGGAATGCGCGCCAGGTCGACGCCATCAGCGTGCGACACACGATCCCAAAATTGTTTGAGCCGCTGCAAGCGGGTCTCCGGACGATTGCCGGCAAGCAAGGAAGCATTGATCGCACCGATCGAGGTGCCGACGATCCAGTCAGGCGCTAAACCATGTTCGTGCAGCGCCTGATAGACGCCGGCCTGATACGCACCAAGCGCACCACCGCCTTGCAAAACCAAAACAATGCGCAGACCGTCGGGGTTCAAATTTTTGACTAGTTTCATGGCTCAACTATTTATCAATTTATACATTGTAATAACATCACAATAACAACAGCTAAAAATAGAACTTCAAAGAGCGCTGGCTATCCATTTGAATCCATCAATTTGAATCCATCAATTTGAATACCTAAATTTTACGCCTCTGTATCACTAATCACACCGACCACGACCCACTGCCCGGCATCTTGTAAGACATTCCAAGAGATCTGCACCGTCCTCGTCGCAGCGTCTTTTTTGCGCAATTGTACCGATTGTGCTTCATTGCCCGGCTGCTCACCCGCCTCAGTCAGCGAGTGAGCAATCAGCCGATCCAAATGCGATGCCAGCTCTTCGCCTACACCCAGCCCCAAATGCGCCAAGTCAGATGCGAGCAACTCTGCCCGGCTTAAGCCCGTCATACGGCTCGCCGTGTCATTCGCATCAATGACACGCATACCGGTGCGGTTAAATAAAATCACGGCCTGATCGATCAAGCCCATCGCAGCGCGAAAGCGGCATTGTTCGGTATCCGGGCGGCGCCGGTCGGTCAGTTCCATACCAATGCCGCGGTAGCCGGTGAACCGGCTAGAGGAATCAAACATGGGTTCGCCACTCACTTGCAAATACTGTGTGGTCCCATTCAAGTTACTGCGGGTATAGACAAAATCAAGAAACGGCCGGCGGGCTGCAATATTGGCATGCAGTAATTCTCGTTCGGCCGCGTTCCAGCCGGCGCTCGCTACCAAGTCCGATGTGCCCGGATCGCCCGATGATGTATCAACACGTTCCATGCCTAACATTTCAAACACCGGTCCGGATACCTTGGTGAATTTGCCGTGAGCATCTTGCTCCCAATACCAGTCTGACGACAGCTCGGTAAAACTTTTAAAACGCGCTTCACTTTCGCGCAATTCCGCGGTACGTTCCAGCACGGTTTGTTCCAGCACCTTGTTATAATTTTCCAGTTTTTGATATAACAAGCGTACTTCGAGCATATTGTGGATACGCGTCTGAACCTCGATCAGATCAAAGGGCTTACTGACAAAATCTTTTGCCCCTGCCTGCAAAGCGCGCAACTTATGGCTAGGCTGAGCAGTAATCACCAGCACGGGTAAATATCCGTCCGGATCGATCTCTTTCAGACATTCCATGACCTGAAAACCGTCCATTTCCGGCATTTGCAAATCGAGTAAAATTAAATCGTAGCATTGCGCCAGATGCAGTGGGTACACAGCACGCGGATCCATCGTTGAAGAAACACGCAGATAACCTGCGTTTTTCAGCATTTGTTCAAGCAGGATCACATTCGCTTTTTGATCGTCAACGATTAAAATTTTAGCGTTGAAAATCTCGGCTACTTCAAGCATGGCAGTCTTTCAAAAAATTCGTCACCGGCACCATAGCAGGTAACATTTGCGCGACAGGTTGTCGTGCCATGAGTTCTTCTGTTTGCACAGGATATTTACGCTCATCGCTCACAATCTGCCTGTCCTTCTTACTGTCCGTTGTTGATCATTACTGATCCTTATTAATCCTTATTAACCCTTACTGACCGTTATTAAGCATTACTGACCAACTGATGTTCCTGTGCATAACGCAAGGTGACATCTAAGGTATCCATAAATTCAACGACATTAATCGGCTTGGTTAAATACCGGAAAAAACCGGCATCTAATCCTTTTTCGATGTCATATGGTATGGCATTCCCGGACAGGGCGATGACGGGAATATTCTTGGTATCGGAATCGCTCTGCAACATTCTCAGGACACCGAAACCACTCAGGCCGGGCAAGTTAATATCCATCAAAATAACATCAGGCCGACAAATTTTTGCCATCTGCATACCCAGATAGCCATCGATTGCGGTCAGCAGTTTCAAGTCCCTGCGTCGTGCAACTAGCTGTTCCATCAGTGCCAAATTCGCCGGATTATCTTCCACATAAAGTAAAGTACGTTGTGGCAGTATGAGCTGGGCCAATGCGAGATTTCCTGCATCATCCGGTGCTGAGTCAAACGTGCTTGCGTGATCCAGCAACAAATCCGGCGGGTTCGTTGCATTCAATTCTACCCAAAACACACTGCCGACACCCACCACGCTTTCAACGCCAATGACACCGCCCATCAGTTCCACCAATTGTTTGGTAACGACCAAACCGATACCGGTTCCCTCTTCCACACTAGTTTCCTGCCCTAAGCGGTTAAACGGCTGAAACAGCTGCGTCAATTGTTTCGGTGTCAGGCCGTGGCCGGTGTCGGCAATACTGATGCGTACACGGTTTTCCGCAACAGAAACGCAGGTCACGGTGACGCTGCCGTTCTCAGAATTATATTTAATCGCGTTGGACAGCAGATTAATTACGACTTGCTTAACTCTGATACGGTCGGCATGGATATACACCTGCTGCTCGTCAATCGCAAAGTTCATTTGTATTCCACGCTTTTGCGACTGCGGCTCTATCATAGAGCGGCAATCACTCAAGACATCAGTCAGTGACATCGATTCTTGCGACAGCGACACCTTGCCCGATTCGATCATCGACAGATCCAGTATCTCGTTAATCAAGCGCAATAAATACCAACCGGCCTGCAATATCTGGTCGATCGACATTTTTTGCGACGACGTCGGTGCAGGCTTATCTGATGCCATCAGCTGGGCGAACCCGAGCACGGCATTTAACGGTGTGCGTAATTCATGACTCATGCTGGACAAAAATTCCGATTTTGCCAGATTGGCCTTTTCTGCAGCGGCTTTTGCGACTTCCAGCTCAACGTTATTCACTTGCAGCATCTGTTCAAACTGTTTGCGGTCAGTCACATCACGGGCTGCGGCAAAGACACCCTGTAATTTTCTATCCCGGTCATAAAATGTCGTCGCGTTATAGGAAACGACGGTTTCTTTACCATCACGGGCATGCGCAGTCAGCTCGTAGTTGGTGACCTTCCCTTCAATCAGTACACGCTTAATCGCCGCCTCGGCCAGTTCAGGATCGGTAAAAAAGTGCTTAAAAGGGGCACCGATGAGTTCGTCGCGGGTGCAACTGGTCAATAGCTCCATCTGCTTATTGACGTCACTAATGATGCCCATCGGGTCGGTCGTCATAATGGCGTCGATATTCGATTCAATCAGCGAGCGCGTATAAAACTGCTGATCGCGCAAACGCTGATCCAGCACCGTTTGCGCTGCCTCGACTTGCTTGCGTGCCGTATTGTCGGTGCCGATCAGCAAATAGCCAATGATTTTATTATGCGGGTCACGCAATGCGGTGACCGACACCACCGCAGGAAAGCGACTGCCATCTTTACGGATATATGTGAGCTCATAAATGTCTTCGATCCCACGCGAAGCCTTAAACACCAGTGCTTCAAAGCCCGGCATGATCGGCGTATCTAACTCGAAACTCAGGGCGGCCGCGCGGGCGATCACCTCTTGTGGATCAGAAATATCAGCCGGCGTGATTTTATTCATCACGTCCGCCGCCGTGTAACCGAGCATGCGTTCCGCGCCGACATTAAAAATCTGAATCACGCCCTCGGCATCGGTCGCAATACTGGAGAAGTTGGCACTATTAAAAATGGCATTTTGCAAGGCGCCGGCCTGCAAAAGTTCTTCTTCTGCCAGTTTGCGCGCCGTATTATCGGTACCAATCAGCAAATAACCAATAATCTCGTTTTTGACATCGCGCAGTGCCGTTACTGAGACAATGGCCGGAAAGCGGCTACCGTCTTTACGAATATAGGTCAGTTCATAAATATCTTCAATGCCACGCGAAGCCTTAAACACCAGCGCCTCAAAGCCCGGCGTAATCTGCGTATCTAACTCAAGACTCAAAGCCGCCGCGCGGGCGATCACTTCTTGCGGATCGGAAATGTCAGCCGGCGTAATTTTATTCATCACGTCCGCTGCGGTGTAACCGAGCATGCGTTCAGCGCCAACATTAAAAATCTGTATCACGCCCTGGGCATCGGTCGCAATACTGGAGAAGTTGGCACTATTAAAGATCGCGTTCTGCAAAGCGCCTGCCTGTAATAACTCGTCTTCGGCCTGCTTGCGGGCAGTATTGTCGGTACCGATCAATAGATAGCCGATGATGACACTGGCCGCATCACGTAAAGCCGTCACGGAAACGATGGCCGGAAAACGGCTGCCGTCTTTACGGATATACGTGAGCTCATAGATATCTTCAATACCGCGCGAGGCCTTAAATACCAGGGCCTCAAAACCGGGGGTAATCCGGGTATCGAGCTCCAGACTTAGGGCTGCGGCACGGGCAATTAATTCTTGCGGATCAGAGATATCGGCTGGCGTGATCTTATCGACCATATCGGCCGCGGTGTAACCGAGCATACGCTCTGCGCCGACATTAAAAATCTGTATTACCCCTTTGGCATCGGTCGCAATACTGGAAAAATTGGCACTATTGACAATCGCGTCCTGCAGTGCACCGGTTTTTAACAGCGGCTTTTTGACTTCCTGTAAATTTTTTTCCTTAGCCAGTCGCCTGCTGACGGTTTTCCTGGCCCAGAAAAATAACAGCGCCAGCAATCCCATTAAAAAAACGATGCTAAAGGAGATAATTTTCAGACGTGAAAACTCACGTTCTTTACGCGCAAACAGCAAGGCATGCTCTTCCCTTTCGGCCTCCAGAATAATTTTACGCACTTGCGCGGTGCTTTCCTGCCCGATATCAAATAAAGCTTGTGTCGCAGCAAAACCTTGCTGCTCAAATTGCCGCTGACTCGCGGCAAAAATGCTGATACGTTTTTCAAGAGCGACTTGTAATAAATGAAGGCGCTCTTGCTGATGCTTGTTATCGATGGTTAGTGCAAGCAAGTCGGAAAACGTCGTATGGGCGGCAGATATTGCCTCATCACGCTGCTTTATATAGTTGCGGTCTTTCGTCAGAAAGTAAGCCCATTGACGATTTTCAGATAGATCCATCTTGCCACTGAGCTCATCTAATTGACTCATGACCTGGTGTGTATGGTCGACCAGTTTGACCGAAGTCGTAGATTGCACTGCGTTGTTCAAGGTGATGCCGCCAACCAGCAGTAAAATAAACAGAGCGCCCCCGAAGACCATCAGTATGGAACGGTTATCTGGGGTTTTGTTGATACGTTGGATCATTTTTAGCTATACATAAGTGGCAACTACAGTGAAATGAGCGCTGGCACTTGCTCATAAAAAGGGAAACAGGCGACCGGGTTATCGCATCCGCATCGGCACTCCGTGCTCGCTTGCTGGTGCCATCATGATCGCTGAGACGGCGCGGTGTGCCCCTGGCGCTGGCGCACATCCGACAGCAATCGGGCAAACTCTTTTTTTACGACGCCATAGCACTCGCAAACGTTTTTTTCCAGGCCGTTTCGGTTCAAGACTGTGATATGACCACGCCGGTAACTGATAAAACCATACGTTTGCAACCGGCCAGCCGCTTCCGTCACGCCTTCCCGTCTTACCCCCAACATGTTGGAGATCAGCTCTTGCGTCATCGTTAATTCATTGCCTGGTAAGCGATCTAAGGTCAACAACAACCAGCGGCATAATTGCTGCTCCACCGAATGGTGGCGGTTACACACCGCAGTCTGTGACATTTGTGTCAGCAAGGCCTGGGTATAACGCAATAACAAACGCATGACAGGCCCGGCAAGATTGAACTCATCAATAATAATGTGCGCTTTCATGCGGTAGGCATGGCCGCCCGTTTGCACAATCGCACGACTGGGTGTGGTATTACCACCCATGAAAAGAGAAACCCCCAACACCCCTTCATTGCCGACGCCGGCGATTTCAGACGAACCGCCGTTCTCAAGTAAATAATGTAAAGAAACAATCGCCGTCGTCGGAAAGTAGACGTATTGCTGCTTGCCCCCGGACTCATACAAGACATCGCCCAGCAACATCGGTATCAGTTCTAAATAGGGTGACAGGCGATCAAACTCGGTGTCGAGCAATGCAGCAAGCAGGTGATTCTGATTTGGATCATGGATACTGGCCATAAAGGAATTGATATTTCCAGTCTGTAATGAAGGTAGGCGAAGGGGGTGATACAGATAAGGAGGAGAAAGCCGGCTTAAAAGAATCTGTTTCGACAAAGTAACATAAATATGCTCGCTGCCTGCACTATATCTTGCGCCATCTTCGCTGTATGTGGGCTAGCGTACATACAGCGGCCAACGACTCAACATTGAACAGAAGAAAGAGGGAAGCAAAAGAAACACCAGGCTCAGTGCCTGCACTGTCCGGTCCGGTCCGGTGACTTCCAATTTGCCGGAGGCTGGACGCAAAAATATCATCATCTGACATACCAGCACCGTAAACTGACAAAGATCATTGTCGTCAGTGACTGGTAACCGGCCGGGTCGCTCAGCGCTGTCTATTGATGTCTATTGATGTCTATTTAAGCGATTTAAGCATTGCCTCAAACTGCACCGCGAGTGATTGATCATAGGGTCCGCTCGCAGGCACCTTGCGTTGTATGCCCAGCAATTCATAGACGGCCATCTGCGCCGCCCGGACCGACTACTCCATCCTGAACACCACATCATCAGGAATCTCGAATTTGCCGTCTTCCGACGCATGATCGAAATCAACGACCATACAGTTCATGACAAAATTAACCCCTTGTGCAATCAGCCAGGTTTGCACAGGACACACCAGCGAATCGTATTGATTGTAAATAGTGCGCTTTACGCCGGCGAGTGTCTCGATACGGGAAAATTCCAGCACAAAGCGGTGCTGATAATTCTCAAATTCAAGCCCGCCGTGCCATGACTAAAATGCAAATGTGCTCGAGCACAGGTACCAAAATTCTGTTTCAAAAAATGCGGGCGAAAGCCAATCGGCAATACGTCTGTCGGCTAAAGTTTTTTCATCGGCGTTACTCAGTGTCAGCCATTGTGCACGGTCATGCATGGAAAATCCCATGTGGCGACCGGAACCTTGGCGTGCCGGCAATCGACCAGTCTTGCCATGGAATTGGCGATATGTTTCTGGTTAAACTCAAGGGTTTCATCGAAGACTGTTTTATCTTTGCAGATGAGCGAGAGAATGGATATAAACAGATCCCGGGTGCATTCGTCATTATCCGTCGTGAGCATGCGGCCGCCGCGCAAGGGATAACCATTCACCGGGTTGCCGGCACCATCGAGACTCCCCCCAAAAAAAGAGTGCCGCCGATAAAATAGAAATAGCACTTCCTGCCATTTTCTCATCGCGAATCACAAATGCCGCCGCCGCAAGTGCGCCGATACCGCCGCCGGCCAGCTAGGCTGTTCTGGTATGACCGGATTGTGAGTTTGCTGACAGCCCGGTGGTCGGCGCTGTTGTGGTTAGTTCTGTTGCTGTGTGCAGGTTGCTGTTCATTGCATTCATCTTGATAGCAGTTTGACATTAATCTGCGCCGCATTCCAAATGAAGACGTCCGGCAATTCGTAAGAAGGTATTCGACACCGGTGTAGTGCTTCGTTGTGTCATTTTGTGTCACTTTGTTTCATTGCGCGCCTGCCTGCCCGGACGATGGCCGGACCATGAGCCGGTGCTTACCGGGTGCTGTATGACTCGTCTGCCATTGCACTACCATCAGTGCTACTGACAAGAAAAGCATGGTCGGCCAAACGTGGCTCAGGCCAGTCTTCAAAGCTTGCGGCACAATTGATGCCAGCCGATGGCAAGGTAAGGGCGACTTGTTTCGTCGCAAATGGCCGGCGCCACGCGGTAACATCGCTTACCACCCGGTCCGTTAATTTACTCTTCGCCATGGAAGCCATAGGAATAATGGAAAGATGATCAGTCACGCCCTTAATTCCGACCAGGAAACGAACTGCTCCCCGGATTGCTTGTTTTTGAAATTCCCATTCGACTTCGCCAAAAAGCATGACCCAGCCGTTGTCAACTTGTACCTTGATGCTGTCTTTAGGCAGATAATGCATCCACTGCAACACCTTGTTCACAGAAAGGGCGATATCAGTATCACTTCGCACGCTGGCAGCAGGTAACTGAACATCAATCTCACTAGTCACCGCTTTCACCCCGGCAATCCGTTGCGTCACCCTTTCCGCGTCCCATTTCTCCGAGTAAGAACTGACATGGCCGGCGAGCGTGACGCGACCGCTATTGACCAGGATATTGACCTGACCTGTGTTGACGGAAGGCTCCCACTGCAATGCTACGGTGACATCGTGCTTGACTTGTGCATCGGTTTTCATGGAGCTGTTTCTACTGGTCTGATTCGTGAGCGTTCAGTATCTAAGAAACCCAACAGCTAATCTGTGCGCTAACACACGCACCGAAACGAAACGAAACGAAACGAAACGAAACGACATCAAGCTACGCACTAAAGCGACTGATAGGGACTATTCGGCACCAATCGGCACTATTCGGCACCGAATTGACCAGTTCACGTAACAGATAAAGTAGCCGGGAGTCACTTGTCTTGCGTTGCGGTACTGCCAAATACGTGATCCCATAAGGCACTGGTCACACCGTAGCGGCCGGACTGTTCGCTGGCGTGATGCAGCCCGTGCCAATGCTGGCGCCGTTTCAGCCAGGCATTATCAAAGCGCCAATGATGAATCGCATGATGCACGACGGTATAGACAAAGTAACCAGCTAACAAGCCAACGCTAAGGGCCCAGGCCCGCCAAATCTGACTGAAAAAGAATGCCGGCAAAAATACCAACAGAAAAATTAATGCCGCACTCAGTATTATCGGCGTCCGGATCAAGGCAGCCGGTCGCCGATGATGTTCGGCATGCCAGCGACGAAAAGGTGGCAGGCCGTGCAGCACAAACCGGTGCAAGCCATACTCAAGCACAGTCCAGCCCAGCAAACCAAGCAAGCAATACCCCAGTAAGACCAGCCACTGTTCAACAGGCGCCAGCCATGCCAGCATCAGCGCCAAAGCAGCGACGATCAGACCATAAATGAAAAAATCCGCGCAATACACAAACTTACCGGGCTCCGGTGTCAAGATATTCATCCATGTCCTTTAGGTATCAGCATCGGTCTATACGGTAGCGCTATTTGGTATTAATTTAACACCATTAGTTTGAAAATATCGGGATAAGCTTTTTTTTTGATGTAGTACTGTGAACAAAAAAGGGCCGTGGCCAAGCATATTCTTGCCAGGGAAAAACCCTTATCGCGAGCACTATGTGCGATAGCAGACTGACTGGTGTAAGACGCGCTGTCATTCTGCTATCAAATCTAATATTGCAAACAACTGATATCGCTGTGCCCGGCACCGCTATGCCTAGCGTTTTGCCGCAAGTAGAGGCCTCAGACAAGCTGTTTTTTGCCATAATGAGCGTTATTCATTCGTCACCCCTGTCTGGCAAATCCGGTGCTACCGTTTGCCCTGACTCATTTCCTGGACACTATTTACCATGATCTCCCCGCGCCGCCACACTGAACGTCACCGTACCGACCGCATAGGCTGGCTACGCGCCGCCGTACTTGGGGCGAATGACGGCATCGTTTCTACCGCCAGTTTGCTAGTCGGGGTCGCGGCAGCCAATGCCAGCCAAGAAAATTTGTTAGTCACTGGTGTGGCCGGACTGGTGGCCGGCGCCATGTCGATGGCAGCCGGTGAATACGTCTCGGTGCATTCACAAGCCGATACCGAGAATGCTGATCTGGCGCGGGAAAAGATCGAACTGGAAACCGACCCGGTTTCTGAACAACGCGAACTGACCGCGATCTATATCAACAGAGGCTTAGACCAGGCGCTGGCAAAACAGGTGGCAGAACAACTGATGGCGCACGATGCGATTGGCGCCCATGCCAGAGACGAACTTGGCATCTCGGGCGCTTTCAGCGCGCAGCCCGTTCAGGCCGCATTAGCCTCTGCGGCCAGCTTTGCGGTCGGTGCCGCACTGCCGCTGGCGGTGACGGCGTTGACACGTGGACAGGGGATTATTTTTTGGGTCTCAGCGACCTCACTGGTATTTTTGGCCGCTCTGGGGGCGGTCGCGGCCAAAGCCGGCGGCGCCAGCATGTTACCCGGCGCCTGGCGTGTCACTTTCTGGGGAGCACTGGCGATGGCGATCACTGCCGGCGTGGGCGCACTCTTCGGCACCGCCGTTTAAATTAAAACGCTAGTCGTCCCATACCAGGCACAACTATTCGTCTTCAGTTTTGCAAAGATTCGCTCTGCATTCCCATTTTCATCGGCCTGGCGATGCCAATGCCGATGCCTTGCGGCTGCTCGCTAAACGCCAGCATATCTGCCAGATTGGTCTCACTTTGTACGTCATGTTCAATAGCATTTTTACGTTGATTTACGTTGATTTACCTTACGTTACGTCAAATGCCATGGCATTGCGATAAGCTTGCTACATCAACCGCCAACCGCATCAATTGCTTATCGATTAATCAGTGGCAGTGACTATGTCAGACGACTTCATACAAAGTCCTTGGTCACGCCACGAAAGCCAATGAATAGGTTTTTAAAGATACCTACGACGATCTGTCAAATAGGCTCATATCGGCCATGTTATCAATGTGGCGAATGTGTCTTCATGCACATCAATCAGGCTCAGAAAAAGTTATCAACGTTCAGCGATATATTGTGGATTATGGCGAATGACGAACTTCACAGCGTTTGTGTGAAACATCAATTCTGTCTGTAGCCGACGAACTACACTGGCCGCTAGTAAGGACATCAGCAAAAAAATGTATTCACTCTTGAAGAACCTGCATGCGATATAAACTTCTATTATCGGCAATGACGTTAACACTAGCGGCCTGCGTGTCCTTGCCGCCGCCTTCAGCTGTACCCCTAGACATCGTGCTGCCGGCAGTGTGGTCACGGTATCCGTCTGCCAGCACTCCAGGTCCTGTTTCCAGCGCCACCGCATCCCCACTTGGGCTATGGTGGCAGCATTTTAACGACCCCTTACTCGACCAATTAATCGCACAGGCATTGCAAGCGAACAGCACAATTAAGATCGCTAAAGCTGCCCTGCTGCAATCCCGGGCCTTACGCGATGTGAGCGCTGCAGGCCTGATGCCGGGGATAAACGCTTCGGCCTCAACCCAGCGCAGTAAAGCGGGCGATGCCAGTCCAGGGAATACCTTCAATGCCGGCTTTGACGCCAGTTGGGAGCCCGATATATTTGGCGGCAAGCGCAGCGCCTTACAGGTCGGCGAAGCGAATGCACAAGCCAGCGCGGCCAGTCTGGCCGATGTACAAGTGTCGATTGCCGCGGAAGTTGCAGTCAGTTACATTCAACTGCGTGGCGCGCAGGCTCGCTTAACGATAGCCCGCAATAATCTGGCCAGCCAGTCAGAGACCTTGCAAATTACCAATTGGCGGGTACAGGCCGGCTTATTAACATCGCTGGAAGGCGAACAGGCACGGGCCGCCAATGAGCAAACGCGGGCGCAGCTACCGATTCTGGAAAGCGCCGTTGCCCAGCTCCGGCACAGCCTGGCTGTGCTCTGTGCCGAAGCACCGGAGCAGGCATCGAGCCTATTACAAGTGCAACTTGCTCTCCCTGCCCCGGTACCGCAAGCCGGCGACGATCTGGTGCTCAGCATTCCGGCAGAGACCCTGCGCCAGCGGCCCGATGTGCGCGCCGCCGAGTATCAGGTCAACGCCGCACTGGCACGCGTGTCACAAGCCGATGCCGCACGCTATCCGCAATTGCAGATCAGCGGTTCGCTCGGACTACGAGCCTTGACGCTGGGTGCGCTGAGCAACAGCGCAGCGCTGATCAGCGCAATACTGGCCAAGGTCGCGGTACCGGTGTTTGATGCCGGCGCTGGCCGGGCGCAAGTTCGCGCGCAGCAAGCCGCATTTGAACAGGCCCGCTTGTCATATCAGTCAACCGTGCTGATTGCACTAAAAGAGGTGGAAGATGCCTTGGTGGCATTAGCCGGCGACCGCGAGCGCTTGTTGCGTCTGCGCAATGCGGCGGATGCCGCGGCCAATGCGGCATTGATGGCTCGCCAGCGTTACGCCAGTGGCCTGGTGGATTTTCAGACGGTACTGGAAACGCAACGCTCTTTATTGAGCACGCAAGATGCGGTAGCGAGTACCACCACCGATCTCAGCGCCGACCATGTGCGCTTGTATAAGGCACTGGGCGGTGGCTGGCAAGCCGATGCCGACCCTAGTACCAACGCCACGCAATCACAGAATTTATGACTACACCCTCCACTCCCGTGACAACAAAAACCGCTACCGATCCTCTGGCGCTACTGAACGAACCGCTTACGCCACACTGGTGGCGGCGTCCAGCGATCCCGATTGCGGCAGTCATCATCTTACTGCTGGCAGTTGCTGTTTATTTCTGGCAAGAACAACAAAAGGCCAATGCGGCCCCCAGCTACAGCACAGAAACCGTGAGTCGCGGTGACCTCACACTCACCGTTACCGCCAATGGCACCTTGCAGCCGACCCGCTCGGTCAGCATAGGCAGTGAGCTTTCCGGCACCGTGTTACGCGTCTTGGTGGATGTGAATGACCAGGTGAAGAAGGGGCAAGTCCTGGTTGAACTCGATACCGCTAAACTCAACGATCAAATCGTGCGTTCGCGTGCGGCTGTTGCCGCCGCGGAATCGGCCGTTGCCCTGGCAGTAGCAACTACCAAAGAGTCGCAGAGCAATCTGGCGCGACTGGAAGAAGTGTCACGTTTATCTGGCGGCAAAGTGCCGTCCGGAGCAGAGCTGGACACCGGCCGCGCTAGCCGCGACCGCGCGCTGGCCAATGAATTAAGCGCACGTGCCAACGTCGTGAGTGCCAAAGCGACTTTATCGACGGATGAAACCAATCTGTCAAAAGCCTCAATACGCGCCCCCACTGACGGTGTGGTTCTGACCCGCACAGTCGACCCGGGCAATGCCGTGGCGGCGTCTTTGCAAGCGGTAACCTTGTTTATCATTGCCGAAGATTTGCACCAGCTGCGCTTGCAAGTGAATGTTGACGAAGCCGATGTCGGCTCAGTCAAGGTCGGCCAGAAGGCCCGTTTTACGGTAAGTGCCTACGCCAACCGCGGCTATCCTGCCACCATCACGCGGGTCGCTTTCGGCTCTACTATCACAGAAAATGTCGTCACTTACATCACCTATCTGAACGTCGACAATATGGACCTGAGCTTGCGCCCAGGCATGACGGCAACCGCTGGCATTATTGCCAACGAAAGACATGATGTGCTGCTGGTGCCCAATACCGCACTGCGCTTTACGCCATCACAAATGGCCAAAGCAGCTGGCAATAGCGGTATCGTCGCGAGTCTGATGCCGCGTGGCCCGACCCGGGCTCCGCGCAAGTCAGCTGCCAGCAATGCCAATACCTCGCACGCCCGTCAGGTCTGGGTCTTGCGCAATGGTGCCGCAGTAGCGCTCAGCGTCACACCCGGCATCAGCAACGGCAAGATGACTGAAATCACCGGTGGTGAGCTGCAAGCAGGCATGCAAGTCATCACCGACCAACGCGCGACGGCAACACCATGAGACCAACAGAAAACAGCGCCAGCCCGGATGGCAGCAACGATGTTGAGATGCCCCTGATCAGGCTGCGCGGCGTGACTAAAATGTATGGCAGTGGCCAGGCCGCATTGATGGCGCTCAAGGGAGTCGATATTGATATCTGCGCGGGTGAATTTGTTGCCATCATGGGGCCCAGCGGCTCAGGAAAATCGACCGCCATGAACATCATCGGCTGTCTCGACACCCCCACCGGTGGTGAATATTTATTTCATGGCATGCATGTAGAAAAATTATCCCGCGACCAGCGTGCCCGTTTGCGTCGTGGCTATCTTGGTTTTGTGTTTCAGGGTTTTAATTTATTAGCCCGCACTTCGGCGCAAGAGAACGTCGAACTACCGCTATTGTATCGGGGCGAAAGCGCGGTCAACCGGCGACTGCTAGCGGCCAAAGCGCTGGCGTCTGTCGGTCTGGCCGGGTGGGAGCACCACACCCCGGCCGAGCTATCCGGCGGGCAACAGCAAAGGGTGGCGATTGCGCGCGCCATCGTCACCGAACCGGCAGTGCTGCTGGCCGACGAACCCACCGGCAATCTCGATACCCAGCGTAGCCGCGAGATCATGGAACTGTTAAGCCGTCTTAATATCGATCACGGCATCACCGTGCTGATGGTAACGCATGAACAAGACATGGCGATGTATGCCAGGCGCATGCTGCATTTTGTCGATGGGATGCTCGACCGTGATGAAAACAACCCGCATCCGGGTGAGTTGCGGTCGACTACCGTCGCAACATCCACCGCTGCATCGATGCCAACGCTGCAGCCAACGCTACAGCCTATGGCTTTGCCAGCCTCGTCAGTATCAAAAGAGGCGCCCTAATGTTACTCAATACCTTGCTACTGGCCTTACGTTCGATACGCCGCAATCTGCTGCGGTCGTTCCTGACAATCTTGGGTATCGTGATTGGTGTCAGCGCCGTCATCACCATGGTAACGCTGGGCAACGGTGCTACCCTGGCAGTGCAAAATCAGATTTCCAGCCTGGGTAGTAATTTACTCATGGTGCGGCCAGGGCAGCGCCAGGGATTTGGCGGCGGCGGTGGCGGCGGGCCTTCATTTAAGGAAAGCGATGCCGCTGCGATTATCTCGCAGATCGGCGGGATCGAAGCCGTTGCCCCCGAAGGCCGCACCAATGTCACGGTGGTGGCCAACGGCCGCAACTGGGCGACCAGCGTGACCGGTAGCAATAATGCCTGGTTTCAGACCAGCAATTGGAAATTTGCCAGCGGTCGGCAGTTTGAAGATACCGAATTGCAGGCCGGGTCTGCCGTTTGCGTGATCGGGGAAACCGTCAGGCGAGAATTATTCGATACCCGCAGTGCGTTGGGCGAGCAATTGCGTATTAAGCAATTTTCCTGCGTGGTGATCGCGGTACTGGCGTCCAAGGGTCAGGCCGCCATGGGCAATGATCAGGATGACGTGGTAGTGGTGCCGCTGCACACATTGCAACGACGTGTTACCGGAAATCAACGGGTGGCCACCTTGCTGGTCTCGATGAAAGACGGCAGCGATAGCAGCGTGATTAAATCGGGCCTGACTCAGCTCTTGCGTGAGCGCCGCAAACTAGCTCAGGGCGATGACGATAATTTTAATGTACTCGATACCAAACAGCTCGCCGAAACTTTGTCAGGCACAACCAAAGTCATGACGACCCTGCTCGGTGCAGTGGCTGCGGTCAGCTTGCTGGTGGGCGGCATCGGCATTATGAACATCATGCTTGTCAGTGTTACCGAACGCACCCGCGAAATTGGCTTACGGCTCGCCATCGGCGCGCTGGAGCGCGAGGTCTTGCTACAGTTTTTGATCGAGGCCGTGGTATTGGCCGCATTAGGCGGCGTGATCGGCATCGTACTGGCCACCGCTGCGTCGATGATACTGGCAAAAGTGATGCAAGTACCCTTCCTGTTTAACTCCACCATCAATCTCGCGTCGTTCTTCTTCTCGGCTGGGATTGGTGTGTTATTCGGCTATTTTCCGGCGCGCCGGGCAGCGCAGTTAGACCCGATTGAAGCTTTACGGCACGAGTAAGTTATTTGGCAAACATTTTGAATGACTCATACGATAGATCACCCTGTGCAGCACGCATGACATCGGTGTGACAGCGTACAGACAAATGTGTTCGTCCTTATTAGAATAACAGGCGTAAATAAGCCTGTTTGGCTAAGATTAAATGTAGATTCACCTGACATTAGGAAACAGATCATGCGTAGTCAACTCGTAAAAATTTGGCTGATCATCTGCTCGGCAGCAGCAATGCCAGCGTGGGCACAGGTAAGTTTTCATATCGGCATCAACCTTAATTCTTATCCGGAACTGGTGCCGGTGCCGGGCTACCCGGTTTACTATGCACCACAACTCAATACCAATTATTTCTTTTACGACGGCATGTACTGGGTCTACCAGGACGATAACTGGTATGCCAGTTCCTGGTATAACGGTCCGTGGGGATTTGTTGAGCCCGAATTCGTGCCGGTGTTTGTGCTCAGAATTCCGGTTCGTTATTACCGCCAGACACCGGAATATTTCTACGGTTGGCAACTCAATTCGGCGCCGCGCTGGAATGAGCACTGGGGAAATGAATGGGCGCAACGCCGGAGGGGATGGGACCGATGGGACCACAATCAGGCAACCACCCGGCCGCCGCTGCCCATTTATCAGAAAAATTATTCAGGCGATCGCTATCCGCTGTGGCAGCAACAGCAAAACCTGCAAAATCAACATTATGGCTATCGGGCGCACGACCCGTTAGTGCGCCAGCAGATACAAGAGCAAGACAAACAAGATCGGCCGGCCGCATCTCCACGGGGGACGCTAATAGCACCGCCGGACAGAATCCGTAACGAGCGTAACGAGCGTAACGATCGCAACGAACGTAATGAGCGTAATGACCGCAGCGAACGCAATGAGCGTAATGACCGCAGCGAACGCAATGAGCGCAATGATCATTCTGATCGTGGGGTACGTGAATCCGCGAACAGCAATCAGCGGATCACCCCGCCACCCGTCACGAATAGCTATCCGCGGGACCGCGCAGGGCAAATAGAGAGAGTACCGGCGCAACAGTCAGTCCAGCAACTCCAACCCCAGCCAAGACCCGATCAGCGCCAGCAGCCAGACCCAAGGGCACAGCATCTGGAGGTTCCGGCGCTCGCCAGAGCCAGCTTGGCTGAACCGGTACGTGGGCAGAAAGCCGAGCAAGATAAAGGCCGGAGCCAGGCAAACGATGCACGAAACGAAAAACAAAACGCCAAACAGGAGCGCTCAGAAGAACGCAACGACGAGCGTGGTGAGCGTGGCCAGGATCGCAGGAAGTAGCGCCCATGATCGTCGACACAGCCGGCATGCCAGACACGCAGTATCTGCTGAGCTGTTGAGCCAGCCGGCAAACTGCAGCCAGTGCTGTATTGACAGCGCTATTTACTAACATTGGCGGATTCATTGTTAGACATTTATTTTCAAGCTAAATCGCCCCGACCGTCGGGGCGATTTAGTTCAACGCGTACTAATTTCGCTTACCTGAGTTCGCTTACCTAAGCTGGCTTACCTGAGTTCACTTGATTTGCCGGCTTGAAAAATTACTTACGTAGCAACACGGTTCAATCACATGGATCACGCCGTTCGACTGATACACGTCATAGGTACTGATGCTGGCAGTGTTACCGCTCTCGTCCTGGGTTGCCTATTGACATAGCGTCGCTGCCAGCAATGGATGCAATTATTTTTTATGCATAAAGATCAGCTCTGGACAGGCAAGTACAGATCCAATTGCCGGATCACTAGAATCATGACGAAGAATGACTATCATTAATTAATTGACATTAATCAAAAGACATCCTCAAGTCAAACCTAGAATAAAAAGTGACATTGCAAAAATTTGCAGCGT
Organism: Burkholderiales bacterium; assembly: GCA_038330335.1. Classification (GTDB taxonomy): domain Bacteria; phylum Pseudomonadota; class Gammaproteobacteria; order Burkholderiales; family Burkholderiaceae_D; genus Undibacterium. Next base: position 40,433 of record JBBQNW010000004.1, read on the forward strand.
GTCTGTCCACTCAATGAATGAATAATTGAATAGAGGAAAAAATGATGTTTAAAAATATTTTATTACCGACTGATGGCTCGGTATTGTCTGACATGACGATTGTAAAATGCGTAGGTATGGCGAAAGAACTAGGCGCCAAAGTAACTGGCCTGCATGTGACGCCAGAATTTCATATATTCAGCTATAAAACAGAGATGCTTGAAGACACCAGGGCAGAATATGCGAAGGCTTGCGAGGCCCACGCCGAGCAGTTTTTAGCCAAGATACAACAAGCGGCAGAGGCTGCAGACGTTCAATGTGAGACCTATCATGTCACGTCAGACCAACCCTATGAAGCGATTATCGGGGCGGCACAAATGCATCGCTGCGATCTCATCGCGATGGCTTCACACGGTCGCAAAGGTGTGCAGGGCTTGTTATTAGGAAGTGAAACGCAGAAAGTACTGACGCATAGCAGCATTCCCGTTTTAGTTTACCGATAGCGTATGGCAGCGCTAGCCAAAACCCTTCAATTAAATGACCGGGCCAGTCATTACTGCGCCATAGTCCCCCTCACCTTGCACACCGGTGATTGTTCACGTGGCAGGTTGAGCATTTTGATCGTGTGACGGATAGCTTTTGAGTTGGCGCAAGCACTATCCGGGTGACTTATGCAGAATTTAGCGCTGGTGTCGGCAAACACGAGCAGAGCTCGTCAATATTTTTCACCATAAATCTCGCGGTAAATGCTTGTTTATCAAAAAATGGCACTTCATGGGTTGGATTTAGGTATCGCTGCAGCATGCGCCTCGCGAGATTCGACGACCTTCAGCACCAGAAGTAGCAAGGTACCGACCACCATCGCCGCCGCAGCAAAGTAGAGGCCCGCGTTATAGCTACCAAGGCGGACTGCCAGCGAACCGGTGATTGCTGGCCCGATGATCTGGGCCGCACCATAAGCAAGCGTCATTTTCCCCATCATCTTGGCAGGACGGGTCGGATAATAGCGCCCCGCCATGCTCAACACCAGGCTGACCATGCCGATAAACGTTCCCCCGAAAAGCAGGGCACCGAACAGCGTGGCAAATAAACCGCCCACCATGACAGGCAGCAGAATGCCAACGATTTGTAATATTGATGCCAGTAGGAGGGCGTTCAGATCACCCGTGCGGCGAGCGATCAGATCCCAGTTGATGCAGGCTGGTGCAGCGCCAATGCCGATGGCCAGAAAAGCCAGGTTGCCCTTGCCTTCCAGCCCCGGCAACTTATTTACAATAGCCACGATAAAGGTTGCACTCACCACGTAGCCGATCCCGGCACAAAAATAGGCTGCCATGAAGATGCGCAGATAGAGCGGGCCAGGCGGATTATCTTCCATCTTCTGTCCGGCCGTTGTCAGGCCACTTTGGTCCGGCGCCGGCAACCAGCGCAAGGCGGGTAGCAGCAATAAGCAAGCTATGGCAGTGAAAGCAAACCATTGCTGCTGCCAGTCGAGCCAAGGACTGAACATCGTCACCGCAATGGCACAACCGGCGATACCAAGACCAATGCCGGCAAAGCTGATGCCCAATTCACTCCGGTGATTGTGGCGGATCAGCCAGTTCAAAATCAGGCCGGTTCCGAGCAGCATTCCGGCAGCGCTGCTAAGACCGGCGATATATCTGGAGAGCGCCCAGAAAATGATATTGGTAGTGAGACCCATGACGGCAGTGCTGGCCACCGCCAGTAACATGCCGATACGGTACAGGCGGTCCTTCACGACCAGGTCGCTGATGCGGGAAGCGATGATCGCACCACTGAGGTAGCCGGCATAATTGATGGCCGCCAGCCAGCCGGCTTCGGCAATACCAAGCCCTGCCTGCTGCTGCATTAATGGCAGCAAGGGCGTATAAGAAAAACGGGCCACGCCCAACACCAGAATCAGGCTGAAGATGCCCGCACTAAGAACCTTGATACGTTCGCGCTGTACACTCATGGTCGGTTTCTCTGCTCTTGTTTTTGATGTTGCCTGGAAAGTTTAACAAGATAATATACGGATATTGATTTATTAAAATAAATATTCAATCGTTTGAATGAGCACTTGAATAAGCACTTGAATGAACGCTAGAGCGAATATATCTGCATTAGCTTAGCTTAGCTTAGCTTAGCTTAGCTTAGCGTGCGTGCTTGCTTGTTTGCTTAGTTGCGCTTGCTTAGTTGCGTTGTGCAGTGAATCAAAATAGTCATATGCGGCGGCAAGTCAGAACGCGGAGCAAGCCATCGCAGCGCCGTCATCGTGATAATGAGCAAATAGACGATAACGTTTGTTAGCGCACAGACCGCAAGGAGCGCCGCGCGATAGATTCACATTTTCAACCGGAGACCATCATGTCAATTTGCCAGAGTCGCTTGCGCTCACAATCCACCTCACAATCCACCTCACGATCCACCTCACGATCCTTTCATGTCCACCTCAAGAGCACATCGTTTGCGCTGATGACAGTGTTCGTGATGAGTCTGTCTTATCCTGCCGTGCAAGCAATGGCTGCGGGCGAAGCATCCGCTGCGAACGCCCGTTACCAGGCGGATCGCAGCGTTTGCCTCAGTGGTCAATCGAATCAGGATAGAGCCACTTGCCTGAAAGAAGCTGGCGCCGTTTTGCAGGAATCAAAAATGAGGCGCATGGCCGAGGCTGAGGCACCTTACCAGCAAAATGCAAAACTGCGTTGCAATGCCCTTCCGTCTGACGACCGCGATGCGTGTCAGCGCCGTATCAACGGTGAAGGGACGACAACCGGTAACGTACGCGATGGCGGCATCCTGCGCGAGCTGACCGTTCCCGACAATAAATAAGCTAATTAAATAAGCTAATCGAATAAGCTAATCGAATCAGTTGATTAAGTAAGTTAATTAAGTAAGTTGATTAAGTAAGTTGATTAAGTAAGTTGATTGAATAGGCGTATTCAATCAACTTAGTATTGCATTCGATAGCTAGCTGAACATGTTGGCGACTCCCAGATGCCGCCAAGGTTTAAGCTTCGGTGCTACGCAGTGTAGAAACAGGAAGCTCGATCCTGCACCAGCGCGCCTCAACCGCTTACTTTGTTGAAGGTTGACGGGATGCATACCATTTGTAAAAACCCCTCTTGGCCAGCTCAACCATCGCCAAATAAATAAGCACCATCCCAGCCAGGATTAAATAAAATTTCACAGGCGGCGTAACAAAACCAAAATACGTCCCTAAGGGCGTCCACGGCAGCAGTGCCCCAATCGCGACCACGGCAAGAGACGTCGCCGCTAACACCGGGTGCGCCCGGCTTTTAAAGGCGTTGCCACGCGTGCGGATAATAAAAATCACCAGCACCTGGGTACATAAAGATTCAACAAACCAGCCGGTCTGAAACAGTTTTTCATCGGCCTTTAACAGCGACAACATCACGTAAAACGTCAAAAAATCGAAGGCAGAACTAATAGGGCCGATCACGAGCATAAAATTGCGGATGAAGTCCATATCCATGACCCGCGGCCGTCTCAGCTCCTCGGGATCAACTTCATCCAAGGGAATCGCCACTTCCGAAAAATCATACAAGAAATTATTCAGCAAAATCTGGGTCGGCAACATCGGCAAGAAAGGCAAAAACAAAGCGGCGCCTGCCATACTAAACATATTGCCGAAGTTAGAACTGGTTCCCATCATGATGTATTTCATGATATTGCCGAAGGTACGACGGCCTTCCTGCACCCCCTCGTACAACACATGCAGATCATGATCGAGCAAAATCATGTCAGCGGCTTCTTTGGCGACATCGACTGCGGAATCGACCGACAGCCCCACGTCCGCCGAATGCAATGAAGGCGCATCGTTCACACCGTCACCCAGATACCCGACCACATGGCCACGTGCCTTGAGCGCCAGAATCACCCGGTTTTTTTGGGCAGGATTGACCCGGCAGAAAAGATTGGCTGTTTCTGCCCGGGCACGCAAGGCAGGATCGTCCATCTGTTCAATCTCTTTTCCGGTAAGGATACCGGTCACGTTAAACTTCAATTGCGCACACACATGCTGCGTCACCAGCTCACTATCGCCGGTGACAATTTTCACGGTGACACCGCTGTCTTTAAGTGCGGCCAGCGCGCTGCCGGCACTGGTTTTTGGCGGATCGAGAAAAGCGGCAAAACCGGCAAATATCAGCTCAGCTTCATCCCCGATGACCGCATGCGCGTGATCTGAAGGCACCTCGCGCCAGGCAATACCCAAGACGCGAAAACCTTCTTTTTCAAGAGCCACATGGACGCCGTGTATCGATGTCAGCGCCACTTTATCCAGCAATGCCTGCGCCCCCTTCCCGGCTTCACTGCCTGCTTGTTCATAGTGGGTGCATAGCCCGATAATTTCGTCCGGTGCGCCTTTCACCACCAACATGCGGCTACCGCCTTTTTCTACCAGAACCGAGACACGGCGCCGTTCAAAGTCGAACGGGACTTCATCAATTTTTTTCCATACGCTCACGTCAATGTTTTCATGCTCGAGAATCGCCTCGTCCAGCGGACTCTTCAAACCCGTCTCGAAAAAACTATTCAGGTAGGCCAGTTCCAACACCCGTTCACTGGGGCCGCCTTGCGGGTTGACATGTTGCTCTAACTTTATTTTTGCTTCCGTCAGGGTCCCAGTCTTATCGGTGCACAGGACATCCATCGAGCCCAGGTTCTGGATCGCCGCAAGGCGCTTCACAATCACGCGCTTTTTCGCCATTAGCATGGCACCGCGTGACAAAGTCACTGACACCACCATCGGCAGCAGCTCCGGTGTCAGGCCGACGGCCAGTGCTACGGCAAACAAAAACGACTCCAGCCATGGCTTATGCATCAGCGCATTGACCAGCAACACGAACAGTACAAGCAGTATCGTCAGGCGCATGATTAACATGCCAAAACGCTGGGTGCCGATCTCGAACGCGCTCGGCGGCGGCTGGCGGGTAAGGCTGTCGGCAATTGCACCGATGGCAGTACCGGTACCGGTATGCACCACGCGCACCCTGGCACTACCACTGATCACCGTCGTTCCCATAAACACGGCATTCGTGGCATCAGTAATATCGCTGGCAGTATCAGGAAGCTGACCGGTACGCTTTTCTACCGGATACGACTCCCCCGTCAGGACCGCTTGTTTGACGAAAAAATCACGTGCTTCCAAGACCAGGCCGTCAGCAGAAATCATGTCGCCAGCAGAAAGCACCAGCAGATCACCGGGAACCACACCGGTCACCGGCAGCTCGGTCTGTTGACCATCACGTATGACTAATGCCTTCACCGACACCGACTGACGCAGACTAGCTGCGGCCTTGCCAGCACGATGCTCTTGTACAAAATCGAGCGTGACACTTAACAGTACCATCACGAAGATGATGACGAAGTTGGTCAACTCACCGGTCAGGGCAGAAATGGCACTGGCAACCAGAAGAAGGAGAACCAGAGGATTTTTAAAGCGATATAAAAACTGGCGCCACAAGGGCAGTTCCTGATGATCGCGGAACAAATTGGGGCCGAATTGGGACAACCGGGCCTGTGCCTCGGCCGCAGTCAGACCTGTGGCAGCGCTGGGCACACCGGCCTGAGGTTCTGCCTGCGCATCGGTATAAACTTCTGCCTGCGCATTTAGCCACCAAGCTTGCTGATTAATTTCTTTGGCTGCGTTAGGAACTGTTGACATCACAAGGCCTTGGACGAATGTAGCGTTATCTGCATACCGGATGC